>NZ_JBHWBS010000049.1:0-23482 GCF_042735655.1 Streptomyces sp. NPDC059567
GCCGGGTACCGAGCGGTACCCGGCGGCCGCCTCCGGCTAGAAGCCGCCGGGGTAGTTGAAGTAGCGGTCGAACCTCGGGGTCCACAGGGACGGCCAGGGCTCGCCGACGCCGCCGCAGGCACCGAGGACCACCTGGCTGCGCCGGCCGGTGTCGAGCAGGCACTGGCCGGTGCCCACCTCGACCATCTCCCAGTGGTTGGAGCCGCGGTCCTGCCAGCGCAGGGTCAGACAGTTGCCGCCCGTCGCCTGGATGACGCCGGTCCCCGGGGCCTTGCTCGCGTTCGGGGTGCCCAGGCACATGGCGCCGCCATAGGTGCCGACGGCGAAGTTCTCCCCGCCCATCGGGTAGAAGACGAAGCGCTGGTGGTGCTGTCCCTTGCAGTCGTACCGCTGGATGACCGCGCCGACGCTGGTCGACTCACCGCGGATGTCCAGGCACTGCCAGCTGTAGGACGCCCGGATCTCGTGGATGGCCGCGTTGTACGGCGAGCTCGTGTAGCGCACGTTCGGGTTGATGTCGGCGTGAGCCGCGGTCGGGATCAGCAGGGTGAAGAGCGCGACCAACGAGGCCACGAATCCATGCCTGCCGAGCCGACGGAACGTTCTTCGAGCCACGTTTTCCTCCTGGCTGGGGATTGCCTTGACGCCAAGGAAGCTAGCGAGATCCACTGAGCCCCCGGTACCCGTCTTTTCAGGGGGGTTTGGTGGGGTCAGGGCTGCAACGGGCGCAGCGATTCATGCTTCTTGCCACCGGTCTGTACCGGGCCAGTCATCTGACAGCCGGCATCACCGCCCTCGTGCACGCCCCCGCCTCCGGGGTTGCCGTCGGGGCGCTCCTCGGCATGGCGCTGGGCACCAGCCTGTTGCTGTACGGGGCGGGGTACGCACAGGGAGGGTTCGGCCCGCGTCTCGTGTGGGCCGATGTGCTGCTGACGGGTTGCCTGCTGCCGCACGCGGTGCTGTGGGCGAGCGCCGGGCATGTGCCGGGCACGGGGTTCTGGGCGCTGCTGCTCGGCGGGTCGGCCGCCGCGGCGGCGGCGGCCGGGCTGGGGGTGCGGCAGGCGGGTTGCGCGGTGGTGCTGATCCTCGCCGCCCATGTGGCCGCCCAGCTGCAGACGGACACGGTACGGCCGCTGACCGGGCACCTCGTGTCGGTGGTCTCCTCCGCCGTGATGGCCCGCGTCTTCTGGTGGTACCTGCACCGCCAGGGCACCCTGCTCGACGAGGCGCGCGAGCAGGCGGTACGGGCCGAGGCCGAGCGGGCCCGGCAGGCCGAGCGGATGGCCCACCACCGGGCCCTGCACGACACGGTCCTGGCCACGCTGACCACGATCGCCTCCGGCCGTGTGGACGCCAACACGCCGGGGGTGCGGGAGCGGTGCGCCCGGGAGGCGGCCTATCTCCGACGGCTGGTCCAGCGGTCGGAGCGGGAGGAGGCGGGCGAAGAGAAGGAGGGCGCCGAGGTGCCGGCGGGCGAAGCCCTGGAGGACGTGGTGGCGGCCGCGGAGTGCCTCGGCCTCACGGTCACCGCGCAGTATCACGAACTGCCCCCGCTCCCGGGCCCCGTGGCGGCCGCGCTGACCGCCGCGGCGACGGAGGCGCTGAACAACGTACGGCGCCATGCCGGGACCTCGGCCGCGTACCTCACCGCGATCGGGCGGGGCGGCGGCATCACGGTCACCGTGGTGGACCGCGGCCGGGGCTTCGACGCCGAGGCGGCCCTGGTGGGCGGCCGCGGGACGGCGACCGGCACCGGCACCGGGCTGCGGCGGTCGATGCACGCGAGGATGCGGGAGATCGGAGGCGCCGCCGACGTGGACAGCGCCCCGGGCGAGGGCACCCGGGTCGAGCTGCGGTGGCCGGCATGAGGAACGCGTCGGACACCTCGGTCACGAAGGACGACCCGAGCACGACGGGCGCTCCCGGCGCGACGGACGCGTCGGACGCGTCGGACGACCCAAGCGCGACGGGCGCGACAGGCACTCCCCGGCCGACGGACGCGTCGGGCACGACGGACCACCCGGGCGCGACGGGCGCTCCCGGCGCGTCGGGCGCTCCCGGCGTCGCGGACGCGTCGGGCACCACGGACCACCCGAGCGCGACGGGCGCTCCCAGCGCTCCCGGCGCGTCGGGCACCACGGACCACCCGGGGGCGACGGGCGGGCCGTGTGCACCGGTTGTGGCGGGGCGTCCCGTGACCCGCGTGGCGGCGGTCGACGACGACCGGATGCTCCTCGACGGGCTGCGCTCCTGGCTGGAGCAGGTGGCACACCTGCGGATGCTCGGCTGCGCGGCCACCGTGGACGAGCTGCTCGCCGGCCCCGGCCGGCACGCGGACGTGGTCCTGCTCGACCTCGTGCTCCAGGACGGCTCCGTGGCCGAGGAGAACGTCCGGAGGCTGCGGGCGGCGGGACCGCGGGTCCTCGTCATCAGCACGGTCGCCGACCGGTCCCGTATCGTCGCCGCGGTCTCCGCCGGGGCGGACGGCTATCTGACCAAGAACCACGCCCTGGACTCCCTGGTGACCGCGATCGGGGAGGTCGCCTCGGAGGGCCGTGTGCACTCCGCCGAGCTGGCCTTCGCGCTGGCCCACGACACGCGCCCCGAGCGGCCCCGACTGGCCCCGCGGGAGCTGCAGGTGCTGCTCGACTACGCCTCCGGGCTGACGCTCAAGGCGACGGCCCGCCGGGCCCGGATCAGCCCCAACACCGCCAAGTACTACCTCGATCAGGTCAAGGAGAAGTACCAGCGTGCGGGCCGCCCCGCCTACACCAAGATCGATCTGGCGGTACGGGTCCGCGAGGACGGCCTCGACGCCCTGCCGTGACCCGCCGGGGCGCTCACGGCTCCCACTTCGGCCACGGCGCCTCGTCCCGCTCGTACAGGTCCCGCAGGTGCTGCCGGCGCTCGGCGGTCCACTCCCGCCAGTCCGTCGGGCGGCCGTCCAACGCCGAGGCCAGCCGCTCGAAGTGGTCGTGCCACCTCGCCAGTACGTCCAGCTTCTCCTCCTGCGTCCCACGCATCTCGTGGGTGAAACGCAGCACGGTCGACCCACCGCCGTCGGCCGGTTCCAGATGGAACCGGATCCGGCCGTGCGGCGGGTCGACCGTGTACTCGGCCACGAGCTCCGGGTCCCAGGCGGTCACCCGCCCCGAGACCACCGTGTCTCCGTTCAGCCAGCGCAGCGTCACCGCTCCGCCGAGCCTCGGCTCCAGCGGGTCCGCCGCGCAGAGCCACTGCGGCAGACCCTCGGGTGTCGCGACGGCCGCCCAGACCCGCACCGCCTCGTGCGGGAGCTCCACCACGAACCGCAGCAGATGAGCGTCGCCGTCATGGGTCTCGTACCTGCCCCGAGGTATCTCGCTCATACCTCCAGCGTCACGCCGGGACGAGGGAAGCGCTAGCTCACACGCCCGCGTAGGAGTGCTTGCTGCTCACGAAGATGTTGACGCCGTAGTAGTTGAAGAGGAAGCAACCGAAGGCGACGAGCGCGATGTACGCGGCCTTGCGGCCCTTCCAGCCGGCGGTCGCGCGGGCGTGCAGATACGCCGCGTAGCCGACCCACGTGATGAAGGACCAGACCTCCTTGGCGTCCCAGCCCCAGTAGCGGCCCCACGCATCGCCGGCCCAGATCGCGCCGGCGATGATCGTGAAGGTCCACAGCGGGAAGATCGCCGCGTTGACCCGGTACGAGAACTTGTCCAGCGAGGCCGCGGACGGCAGCCGCTCCAGGACGGAGCGGGCGAAGGCACCCGGGTTGCCGCCGGTCGCCAGCTTGTTCTCGTACGAGTCGCGGAAGAGGTACAGCAGGGTGGCGACCGCACCCAGGTAGAAGACCGCGCCGCAGAAGATCGCGGTGGAGACGTGGATCCACAGCCAGTACGAGTCGAGCGCCGGCACCAGCTGGTCGCTCGGGGTCTTCAGCCAGGTGGTCGCCACACCGAGGTCGAGCAGGACCGTGGTGACCAGAGGCAGACCGAGCCAGCGGACGTTCTTCTTGGCGAAGAGGAAGCCGAGGTACGCGCCGACCGCCACCGTGGAGAAGGTGGTGGAGAACTCGTACATGTTGCCCCAGGGGGCCCGCTGCACGGAGAGCGCGCGGGTGACGACGCCCGCCGCCTCGATGAGGAAGGCGAGCACGGTCAGCGAGACGGCGATACGGCCGTACAGATCGCCCTTGACCGTGCCGCCGGCCGCGCCGGGACCGTCCGGCACGTCACGGACACCGGCGCCGGACCGGGTGACGACCTTGGGCTTGTCGAGGACGGCGGTGCCGCCGGCCGTCTTGACCTGGACGGTGACGGCGGGGGCCTCCCCGGCCGGCCGGGTCAGCGCGGCGGCCGTACGGCCGACCTTGCTGCGGCTGCCGAGCACCCACTCGGCGATGTGGGCGAAGAAGGCCAGGGTGTAGACGGCCATCGACGAGTAGATGAGCAGGTCGCTCAACTGCGCCAGGCTCTCGTTGGTCTCGGCGGCGAGACTCACGGCGGCGAGATTCACTTCTCAGCCCCTTCGGCTTCTGCTGTGGCAGGTTCGGGCGCGGTCGGCGCCTGTGCGTTGAGCGTGACCGCGAGTTCGGCCAGCTCCTCCGGGAGCTTGGCGGACTCGCTCCGGCCAAGACCCGCCATCTCGACGACGGTGACGCCGTCCTTCCCCCGAACGGCCCGGACCCAGACCCGGCGCCGCTGGATGAACAGCGAGCCGGTCAGACCGGCGATCGCGGCGATCGCACCCGTGAGGGCGAGACCGTTGCCGGGCTGCTGGGAGACCTGGAAGCTCGCCCACTCCTTGATGTCCTTCTCGAAGGTGATCGAGCCGGCACCGTCGGGCAGCTTCATCGTCTCGCCGGGCAGCAGCCGGTTGGCCGTACCCGTACCGCCCTCGACCTCGAACTGGGTCATCTTGGACTTGTCCAGCTGGTACACGTTCTGCGGCAGTCCGGAGTCCACGCGCAGATCGCCGTGGAAGCCGGTGAGCGCCATGACGGGGAAGTCGAGCGCCGGGAACTGCGAGAACATGTCACCCTTGCCGGCGCCCGCGAAGGTCGGCACGAAGAAGGCCTGGAAGCCCAGCTGCTCCTTCTTGCCGTTCTTGTCGCGGTAGCCGTCCATCACCTTGATCGCGCCGGTCGAGGTGATGTTGTTGTCGAACGGCAGCAGCGGTACGGCGCCGTGGAAGACGACCTTGCCCCGGCCGTCCTTGACGGTGACCACGGGCGCGTACCCGTGGGAGATCAGGTACACCTTGGAGCCGCCGACCTCCAGCGGCTCGTTGACGCGGATGACCGCCTTCTTCTCGGCGCCGCCCGCCTCGGAGTACGTGACGGCGGCCTCGAAGGTGCGCGGGGTGCCGCGCTGCGGGCCGCTCTTCTCGTACGTACCGGTGAAGCTGTTCAGCTGGAAGCCGAACGGCTCGAGGTCCTCCGTGCTGTACAGCGAGCCGGACCGGAAGTCGTCGTACTGCGTGAGGGTGTTGGAGAAGCCGTCGCCCTCGACGATCAGCTTGCCGCCCTCGGACTTGAACAGCTGCCCCCACGCGAAGGCGACCAGCATCACGATCAGGGCGATGTGGAAGACCAGGTTCCCGGCCTCGCGCAGATAACCCTTCTCGGCCGCGACGGCGTCCTTGACCGTGTGCGCGCGGAACCGGCGCCCCTTGAGCAGGGCGAGCGCGGCCTCCCGGACCTGCTCGGGCTCGGCCTCGGTGCGCCACGTCGTGTACGCGGGCAGCCGGGTGAGGCGGCCGGGGGCGCCGGGCGGCAGGCCGCGGAGCTGGCCGACGAACTGCCAGCTGCGCGGCACGATGCAGCCGATGAGGGAGACGAACAGCAGTATGTAGATCGCGGAGAACCACACCGAGCTGTAGACGTCGAAGAGCTGGAGCTTCTCGTAGATCGGCGTGAGCGTCTCGTGGGCTTCCTTGAAGGTCTGCACCTTCAGCTCGTCCGCGCTGGTCTGCGGGATGAGCGAGCCGGGGATCGCGCCGAGGGAGAGCAGGAAGAGCAGGATCAGCGCGACCCGCATCGAGGTCAGCTGCCGCCAGAACCAGCGGATCCAGCCGACGACGCCGAGGGTGGGGCCGCCGACGGCGGACTCCTCCTGCGGGGCGGTGGAGAGCTGGGAGCCCGCGGCGCTCAGGTCGTCGCGCACTTCGGTCTCGTTCGGGCTGGTGTTGCTCATCGGTCAGATCCCCGGAGTGAAGGTGGACGCCCAGGACTGCATCTCGGACACGATGCCATCCCAGGCCCCGGTGACGAGCAGCAGGCCGGTGACGATCAGCATGATGCCGCCGATGCGCATGACCCAGACATAGTGCCGCTTCACCCAGCCGAAGGTGCCGAGCGCCCGCCGGAAGGCGATCGCGGTGAGGATGAAGGGCAGGCCAAGGCCCACACAGTAGGCGACCGTGAGCAGGGCACCGCGGCCCGCGCTCGCCTCGTTGGAGGCCAGCGCCAGTACGGCGGCAAGGGTCGGGCCGATGCAGGGAACCCAGCCGAGGCCGAACAGCACGCCCAGCATGGGGGCGCCGAGCAGTCCCGTCACGGGGCGCTTGTGGAAGCGGAACTCGCGTCGGGTGAGCCAGGGCATCGCGCCCATGAAGAAGGCGCCGAGCACGATCGTCAGGGCGCCGAGCACCTTGGAGATGATCTCGCGGTGGGTCTGCAGGGCGCTGCCGAAGCCGCCGAAGAGGGCGCCTCCCGAGACGAACACCACCGTGAAGCCGAGCACGAACAGCGCGGCCCCGCCCGCCATCCGGCCGCGCTTGGCCTCGGCCAGGTCGGTGCCGGTGACGCCGGTCACGTAACTCAGGTAGCCGGGGACGAGCGGCAGGACGCACGGGGAGAAGAAGGAGACCAGGCCGCCGAGGACGGCGATGGGCAGGGCGAGCAGGAGGGCCCCGCTGAAGACCGTCTCGTTCACCGGATCACTTCTCCGCGAGAAGCGGCTCGATCATCGAGCGGAGCTTCTTCTCGTCGAGGGCCATGAGGGAGCGGGCGGCGATCTTCCCCTCCTTGTCCAGGACGACGGTGGAGGGGATGGCCTGCGGATTGAGCGTGCCCTTGGGGAAGCCGTTGAGGATCAGCTTGCCGTGCGGGTCGTAGAGGCTCGGGTACGGGACCTCGTAGTCCTCTTCGAAGGCGAGCGCGGGCTGCTTGTTGAAGTCGCGGGTGTTGATCCCGACGAACTCCGCGCCCTTGGCCTTGAGGTCGTTCGCGACCTTGGTGAAGTGCGGGGCCTCGGCGCGGCAGGGCGGGCACCAGGAGCCCCAGACGTTCAACACGACGACCTTGCCCTTGAGGTCGGCGAGGTCGAGCTTCCCGCCCTCCAGCGTCTCGCCCGCGATCGCGTTGGTCGCCTTGCGCTCGCCCTTGGCGACCGTGGAGACACCCCCCGTGTTGGTCACGAAGTTGGTTCCACCGCCGCCGCCGGACTTGCCGTTGTTGTCCGATGTGCAGGCGGACAGCGCCAGGGCGGCCGACAGCGTTCCAACGGCGAGCAGGGTGCGTCGAGGGGCACGGCTAAGGCTCATGTGAAAAGTTTCGCATGGGCGTTTGGGGGATCTTGGGCACCCCCCTGGGTGCCCGTAAAGCCCCTTGTCAAGGGGGCTTAAGGGGCGGAAGCGGGATGAACGCCCCCGTGCGCCCTAAGCGGCCTTCAGGAAGGTGTTCCAGCCGCCTGCGGGCGACTGTCCGACCTCGAGGGTACGGAGCTTGGCGAGGATCTTGGGGTCCTGCACGTCCAGCCAGTCCACGAACTGCCGGAACGAGACCAGCCTGACGTCCTTCTTGCCCGCCATGCCCTTGAGGGCGTCCTCGACGGCGTCCATGTAGATGCCGCCGTTCCACTGCTCGAAGTGGTTGCCGATGAAGAAGGGCGCGCGGTTGGACTCGTAGGCGCGCCGGAAGCCCTTGAGGTACGCCTCAGTGGCCTGCTTGCGCCAGCCCGGGTAGCGCGAGGGCATCCCCTTGGTCGTGTTCTTCGACTGGTTGGCGAGGATGTTGTAGTCCATGGAGAGGACCTCGAAGGAGTGGCCGGGGAAGGGCACGGCCTGCAGCGGAAGGTCCCAGATCCCCTGGCGCTTGTCCGGCCACATCTGGCGGCCGCCGGGGGAGCTGGCGTCGTAGCGCCAGCCGAGCCGCTTCGCGGTGGGCAGCAGGTTGTCCTGGCCGAGGAGGCAGGGGGTGCGGCCGCCGACGAGCTCCTTGCGGTAGTCGAAGGGCAGCGGGTCGAGGTCGGTCCAGCCGCTGTTGGTCTTCCACTCGGTGACGAACTTCGTCGCCTGGTCGATCTCGCTCTGCCACTGGGCCGGGGTCCAGTTGCCGACGGAGCCCGAGCCGGCGCAGAAGTGGCCGTTGAAGTGGGTGCCTATCTCGTGCCCGTCGAGCCAGGCCCGGCGGACGTTCTTGAGGGTGTCCTTGATGTGGTCGTCGGTGAGGTAGCCGATGTCGGAGGCGCCGACACGGTTGTTCGGCGGGCGGTAGAGGTCCTTCTTCGACTCCGGCAGGAGGTAGATCCCGGAGAGGAAGAAGGTCATCGCGGCGTCATGGCTCCTGGCGAGTTCGAGGAAGCGCGGGAAGAGGCCGTTGCCGACCTCGCCGGCGCCGTCCCAGGAGAAGATCACGAACTGCGGCGGGGTCTGGCCCGGTTCGAGCGGTGCGGGGGCCTCGGGCTGGTTCGGCTGCTTTCCGGTGTCGGCGGTGGAACCGTCACCGATGAGCTTGGCCTCCTTCTCGGTGGGTGCGGGCGCACTCGGGGACCCCGAGGCGTCACCCCCCTTGCCGGGTATCGAATTGCCCGACTTGTCCTTGTTGTTCGAGCTGCACCCGGCCGCCCCGAGAGCCGCCGCGGCCCCAACGCCCGCCCCCAGTAGACCCCTTCGACTGATCCCGCGCATGACGTCCCCATTCGCACTCATGTCTGACCGAATGGTCATCCAATCCGACAATGAGTGAGATGCAGGGAGGAACAAGGAGGTTCCGGGAATTAGCACAAAAATTTCAGGGCGACCAGATGACTTCACGTCATCCGATCGCCCTGATGGTGTACCCGGATGGGCACGGATCGAACAGACTTCGGAACGGCTGGGCCCGAAGGGGAGCGGGGAACCGCGCGACCGGCCACGACCGGCCCGCACCCTTCGTGCGGCCTCGCGCCGGCCCCCGCGGAGCGCTACGCGCCGAAGGCCTTCGCCCCGCCCTTGACCGGCTTCGCGCCCGCGAGGAGATGCGCCGGTACCAGATCGCGGGCCGGCTCGCTGTAGCCGACCGAGACGATCCTGTCGCCCTGGTACGTGAACGAGGTCAGCGAGGCCAGCGTGCACTGGCGCCGCCGCGGGTCGTGCCACAGCTTCCGCTTCTCCACGAAGCTGCGGACGATCCAGATCGGCAGCTGGTGGCTGACGCAGACCGCCTCGTGGCCGCGGGCCGCGTCCTTCGCCGCGTCGAGCGCGCCCATCATCCGTACGACCTGCTCGACGTACGGCTCGCCCCAGGACGGCTTGAACGGGTTGGTGAGGTGCTTCCAGTTGCCCGGCTTGCGCAGGGCCCCGTCGCCGACGCCGAAGGTCTTGCCCTCGAAGACGTTGGCGGCCTCGATCAACCGCTCGTCCGTGGCCAGGTCCAGGCTGTGGCCCTTGGCGACCGGCTGGGCCGTCTCCTGCGCCCGCTCCAGCGGGGACGACACGACGTAGGTGATGTCCCGGTCGGCCAGGTGCTCGGCGACCCGGTCGGCCATCTGACGGCCGAGCTCGGAGAGGTGGTAGCCGGATCGGCGGCCGTAGAGCACGCCGTCGGGGTTCTCGACCTCGCCGTGGCGCACCAGGTGGACGACGGTGATGTCGTCGTTGCCCCGCCGGTTCTCGGTGGCGCTCATGCGGTGGCCTCCGCGGCGGCGCGGGCGGCGGCCGGCAGCGCGGCGGCGATCCGCTCGATCGCGCGCTCGTCATGGGCCGTGGAGACGAACCAGGACTCGAAGGCGGACGGCGGCAGGTAGACCCCGTCGGCCAGCATCGAGTGGAAGAAGGCGTTGAAGCGGAACGCCTCCTGCTTCTTCGCGTCGTCGTAGTTCCGGACCTCGTCGGCCGTGAAGAAGACCGAGAACATGTTGGAGGCGGTCTGCAGCCGGTGCGCGACACCCTCCTTGGCGAGCGCACCGGTGACCAGCCCCTGGATCTCCGTGGAGACCGCGTCGACGGTGGCGTACGCGGCGTCGTCGAGCAGGCGCAGCTGCGCGAGACCGGCGGCGGTGGCGATCGGGTTACCGGAGAGCGTGCCGGCCTGGTAGACCGGGCCCGCCGGGGCGAGGTGCCCCATGACGTCGGCGCGGCCACCGAAGGCCGCGGCCGGGAAGCCGCCGCCCATGACCTTGCCGAAGGTCATCAGGTCGGGCTTCACCCCGTCGACGCCGTACCAGCCGGCGCGGGAGGTCCGGAAGCCGGTCATGACCTCGTCGGAGACGTACAGCGCGCCGTTCTCGGAGCAGAGCTGCTTCAGGCCGGCGTTGAAACCGTCCAGCGGCGGGACGACGCCCATGTTGCCCGGCGAGGCCTCCGTGATCACGCAGGCGATCTCGCCCGGGTGCGCGGCGAACGCGGCCCGGACCGCCTCCAGGTCGTTGTACGGCAGGACGATCGTGTCGCCCGCCTGCGCGCCGGTCACGCCGGGCGTGTCGGGCAGACCGAAGGTGGCCACACCGGAGCCGGCCGCGGCCAGCAGCGCGTCCACGTGCCCGTGGTAGCAGCCGGCGAACTTCACGACCTTCGCCCGGCCGGTGAAGCCTCGGGCGAGCCGGATGGCCGACATCGTGGCCTCCGTACCGGAAGAAACCAGCCGAACCTGCTCGACGGGCTCGATCCGGGAGACGATCTCCTCCGCGAGGGCGACCTCGCCCTCGCCGGGCGTGCCGAAGGAGGTGCCGCGGGCGACGGCGGCCTGCACAGCGGCGATCACCTCGGGGTGCGAGTGGCCGAGGATCATCGGCCCCCACGAGCAGACGAGGTCGACGTACTCACGACCGTCCGCGTCGGTGAGGTACGGGCCGGTACCGGACACCATGAACCGGGGCGTTCCGCCCACGGCTCGGAAGGCGCGCACCGGTGAGTTCACGCCGCCGGGCGTCACGAGGGACGCGCGGTCGAAAAGCGTCTGTGAGACTGGGGCTTCGTATGAATACGGCACTGTGGTCCTGACCTGCGAGTAAGTCTGCGAGTACGGAGAGACGGCGTGGGCACCCCTGTGAATTACGCCAAGGCGTCGATCCTCCGCGTCTGCGAAACTGGGGCGTCATAGGGATGGCTCACGGAATCCATGGTGTCAGAGGGCCGGACGTTCTTGCGGACAGGTGTTTCACCGCGAGAGCGTGGGGGAGGTCACTGTCACGATGATCGGGTTGCGCGGCGGGGGTCGTGTTGCCTAAAAAGCACTCGGGTGGAGATATGCATCGCGGTGGCGGACTGGGTGAGGGGACGGACGATCTGGGTCCGGAGCCTGCCCGGCGGGGGCGGCACCGGCGACGGCGTACGGAAGAGCCCATACAGTCCTCGGAAACCACGGGACCCACGACGGGGGGCGGGAGTGGCCGGTTGGGGGTGACGTACAAGTACTTCGGCGCACCCGATGGCGCCACGGCGGCCCGCGTCCCGATCTCGATGCGCCCGGAGGAGCTGGGCGGGGACGAGCTCGGCATGGGCGGCATGTTCACCAAGATCAAGCCCGAGACCATAGCCGCGATGGTCCTCACGGGCATCCAAGGGATGCCCCTGCACAAGGTGCCACCGCTGGAGCTGGTGGTCCTCCACCCCGACTACGCCGTGGTGAAGCTGCCCATGACCGTGGTCGACCCGCTCCGCGGAATCGGCGAGGAATCGGTCGGCGCGGCGGCCTTCATCTGGTCCACGGTCCCGGACCGCGGCGGCCCGCGCGACGCGTTCAACGTCTACCAGCTGCTCCACGAGTGGCAGGACTTCTCGGTCCGCCTCCACGAGGCGGGACACCAGCCGTACTGCCTGGTCTGGCCGTAGGGGCGCCTGGGGCTCACCTTCCCCGGTCGCGTGCGTCGGCGGCCTTCGCGCGCTCGGCCGCGAGTTCACGGGCCGAGGCGAGCCGGTACGGGACGTCGATGACCACGACGTTCTTCATGAACAGCAGCCGGGGTCTGCCGGTAGGAGGCGACGACGACGACCAGCAGGATGACGATCGCCACCGCCGCGTACCAGGTCAGATGAAGCACGGCGAGCCCGCCGAGGGCGAGGATCAGCAGGATCTCCTCGGTGGCGTACGCGACGGACGAGAGCGGGTCGCTGCAGAAGATCGGCAGGGCGAGCCGTTTGGGCAGGAGGGTCTCGCCGAGCCTGCCGCTGTCCAAAGGCCGCCCCACGAGCAGGCGTTTCGCCGCACTTCCAGCTCTCATAAGTGCTGAAGTTAGGACAAACGGAATGAACGGGGCGGCAGCCGCGCCCGTTGGTGCCAGCACAAGGAAGGACGGACGACGTGAGAAGACTGCGACTGGCCGGCGAACCCATGCAGATCGGCGAGGTCGCCGCACGGACGGAACTGTCCCTGCGGTCCATCCGCCAGTACGAGGACACCGGTCTGGTCATCCCCTCCGCCTCGTCCCCGGGCGGATTCCCGCTCTACACCGAAGCCGATGTGGACCGGCTGATGGTGATCGGCCGGATGAAGCCGCTCGGCTTCACGCTCGACGAGACCCGCGATCTGCTCACGGCGGTGGACCGCCTCGCCGCGGACCACCCCGGCACGGACGGGGAGCTCCCGCCCGACGTGCGGTCCGCCGTGGTCGCACGCGTACGACGCTACGAGCGGGCCGCCGGCGAGCGGGTCGCCGAACTGCGCGCCGAGCTGACCCGCGCCGAGGAGTTCGCCGGCTCCCTGCGGGCCCGCCTGGCCGGGCGCGCCGAGACCCCCGTCTACTCCTGAAGCGAGGCGGCCAGCTCCGCGAAGAAGCGGGCGTACGCCGCCGGGCTCGGCGGCGTCTCCGGGTTCCACGGCGCCACGCGCGCATGCCCGACGGGCGGGAACGCGTCGGGCCCGACGGCGTTGGCCCGGCTGTCGTAGAGCACCAGGCCCGGGTTCAACCGGGCCGCGTGCTCCCAGTCGGCGGTGAGCCAGTTCGCGCCCGCGCCGGGGCCGGGGTCGAGCAGCCGCACGCCGAGCTCCTGGAGCCGGGCCAGCTCGGGCCAGGCGTGCGGCCGGGCCAGGTGGACCTGATCGGGCCCGGCCCCGGAGAGCGCGAGGACGGTGACGTCCGTACCCGCGGCGACGGAACGAAGGACGACCTCGGGATCCTGGTGCGCGCCGGGGGCCGCCGAGCCCCCGAGCGCCGCCCCCAGCTCGCCGAAGCGCCCGATGATCGCCGACAGCGTGAGCTCGTTGCCCACGGAGAGCACCATCAACGGCACGCCGAGCCGCTCGGCGACGGCCTCGTCCAGCGCGTAGGGGCTCTTCCCGTCGTACGTGACGTCGACGATCAGATCGGGGCGCAGCGCCCGCACGGCCTCCTCGTCCAGGGCCCGCCCCGGCCCCAGATAGGGGACACCGGCCGCCGCCAGCTCCCCCGCCTTGACCGGATCGAGCGCCCCGCCGTCGTGCCCGGAGCCGTACACCCCTACGGGCGTCACCCCCAGATCCCGGAGTGCCGCCCCGGCCCGCACATAGGCCACCACCCGCTCGGGCGGCCGTACGGCGGTCAGCTCCGTACCCCTGTCGTCGGTGAACCCCCACACCCCTGCGTCCGACATGCGGCTGCTCCCTCCCCGGCCGAAACTCTCCCTGTCCCGGCCACCTTGAAGCGCTTCCCCGACCCGCACAAGAGGGCATCGCGCCCCTCGGGGCCGGGCAGGACTTCGGTCCCGGACCCCCTGCCGAAAGTCCCCCACCGTGGTGTTAACTGAACAGGTCGGGAGGAAGCAGTAGGAATCGTCAGCGCCGTGCCCAGGCGCCGTCCCAGGCAGGACGCGCCCCCCGCACCGGCCCTCGCGCCCTGGAGTCAGCCATGTCGTCCTTGCCCGGCCAGTTCTCGGACCCCCGTGTGATCACCCTGTTCGGGCTGCTCGCCGTCTCCGCCGCCGTGTGGGTGGCGCTGGGGCTGCGCTCCCGTGCCCGCCGCGCACAGGCGGACGCGCCGCTGGAGCGGGTCTGGCATCCCCAGGAGACCGTGTCGCTCACCCCGGCCGAGGAGCACGCCTTCGGCCAGGTCGTCTCACGCCTCTCGGTGGGCTCCGCGGGGCGCTTGCGATAGGCAGGGAACGGTCGGATCGGGCCCACGCGGGTCGGGCGCGCCCGGCCGCAACCGCCGCGGCCGCGGTCACTCCGTCACGGCCACCCAGTCGCGCGGGTTCCGTCCGGTCGCCGCGAGGAGGAGTTCGAACGCGGAGGCGTCCTCCGGCGGCTCCACCGCCTCGCCGAAGACGTTCATCTTCCGGGCCGTCGGAGCCATCTGCTCCACCAGTTCCGCCAGGTGCTCCACGACGGCCGGGTCCGGCTCGAAGGAGCGGCCGGTGGCCTGGGCGAGGTCCCACACATGCACGGTCAGGTCGAGCAGGGCCATCGACCCGACGGTGCGCGACGGCAGCCCCATCCCCGCCGAGGTGCCCTCCTCCGCGCCGGGCGCCGCCCAGGCCGCGACGAGCTTCGCCGTCTCGGCCTCGAAGCGGGCACGCCAGCCGGGCTCGCTCAGATAGTCGGGGGTCGTGGAGAAGTCGGCGGGCTGCTTGGCCGCCAAGGCCTGGAAGTTCACGACGACCTGGAAGAGGTGGTCGAGCAGGGCGCGTACGTCGTACTCGGAGCACGGCGTCGGCACGGCGAAGCTGTCGTCGGCGATACCGCGCACCACGGGGGCGGCCTGGGCGGCAGCGGTACCGAGCAGCTCACTGATGGGTTGCGTACGGTTCGTCATGAAGTGACGCTAGGCGATCCTGCCCCGGAACGTCTTGAAGAAACACGACACCGGCAGGTCGGCGCCTACGCTGGGTGGCATGGCTCCCTCCGGTCCGCGCCGCGACACCCGGGGCATCGTCGACCCCGACGAACTCCTCGCCCGCGTCCGCTTCCGCCGTCACGAGCCGGCGCCGGAGCTGCGCCCGTATCTGGAGCACTACTGGTTCATCGACTGGGAGCTCTCCGAGCCGTACGCCAGCCATGTCGTCCCCCACCCGTCCGTGAACGTCGTCTTCCAGCGGTACGAGGGCGACGGCCAGGAGATCGCCTTCGGGGAGGTCGCCGGGATCGGGCTCGAACTGTTCACGAAGAAGCTCACGGGCGTCGGCCGGGTCTGTGGAGTGCAGTTCCGGCCGGGCGGCTTCCGGCCGTTCGCCCCCGCGTGGCCGGTGTCGGAGTGGACGGGCCGCCGGGTCCCGCTCGACGAGGTGTTCACGGACGCCGACGACGCCTCCGTGGAGGCCGTACTCGCCCCGGAGGCCGACCACGCGCGCGTGGCGGCGCTCGACGCCTTCCTGTTGGCCCGCGGCCCCGCGCCCGATCCGCAGGCGGCGCAGGCCACGGCGCTGGTGGACCTGGTACGCACGGACCGCACGATCCGGCGGGTGTCCGAACTGGCCCGCGCGGAGGGCCTGTCGAGCCGTTCGCTCCAGCGGCTCTTCTCCAACTGCGTCGGCGTCGGCCCGAAATGGGTCATCCTGCGCTACCGCATCCACGAGGCCCTGGAGCGCGCCGAGGCCGCGGGGGCTCAGGAGCCCCCGGACTGGGCCGGGCTCGCCGCCGAGCTCGGATACAGCGATCAGGCCCATCTCGTACGGGACTTCACCGCGACGGTCGGGGTACCGCCGACCGCGTACGCCCGCCAGGTGTCCGACCCCTGACCTACAGTGCGGGCATGGATGCCGACACCCCGACCACCTCGCCATCTTCGCCCGCCCCGCCCGCTTCGCCCGTGCGTCTGGAGCCCTGGTCCGAGGACGACTTCGGGCTGCTGCGCGCCATGAACGCACCCGAGTTGATGGAGCACCTCGGCGGCCCCGAGACCGAGGAGGCGCTGGTCAAGCGGCATCGGCGCTATGTGGACCTGAGCGCCGCGGGTACGAGCGCGGGCCGGATGTTCCGGATCGTGCTGCTCCCCGACGAGGTCGCCGTCGGCGGCATCGGCTTCTGGGAACAGACGCTGGACGGGGAGCCGGTCTACGAGACGGGTTGGACGGTGCTTCCCGGGTTCCAGGGTCGGGGCGTCGCGACCGCGGCCACGCGCGCGGTCGCCGAGCTGGCCCGGGCCGAGCGCTCGCACCGCTTCCTGCATGCCTTCCCCTCGAAGGACAACGGGCCGTCGAACGCGGTGTGCCGCAAGGCCGACTTCGAGCCGCTCGGCGCGCGCGACTTCGAGTACCCGCCCGGCCATCCGCTGCGCTGCAACGACTGGCGCCTGGACCTGGAGGCGTTCTAGCCCTCGGCCGGCCCGCCGACGGCCCTGCCTCAGCCCTCGCTCAGCCCTCCGCGCCGTCCGTGGTCAGCGACTTGGTGAAGTGGAAGGCCACGATGTCGAGGCGTTCGCGCAGGTAGAAGCGGTGGGCTCCGGTGCGGTGGGTGCCGGAGTCCAGGTTGAGCTCGTGGCAGCCGGCGGCTCGTGCGTGCTGCTCCAGGTGGGCCAGGAGCGCGTGGCCGACACCGGTGGAGCGCGCGGTGGCGGCGGTGACCAGGTCGTCGACGTAGAGCTTGCGGATCGAGCTGGTGTTGTCGATGATCCGCCAGCCGGCGGCGCCGACGCAGGTGCCGTCATCGCCGTAGGCCGCGCTGAAGCGCAGGCCCTGCGGCCTGCCGTTGCGGTGGATCTCGTGGAAGAGCTCGGGCGTGAGGTGCGGACGCAGCTCGCGCAGGACGGGGAGCATGTCGGCTTCCAGGCGCGGGTCACCGGGCTCGAGGTCGATGATCTTCATGGCGGTGACGCTATCCCAGGCGTCGGCACTACTGATCGGGCCGTCGGGGTTTTATCAGGGTTGACGGGCCAGGGAACGCTCGCGGATAGTTATCTGCGTAACACAGATTCTTCCTTGCGCAATAGACCGCGCGAGGACCGCCTCACCGAAGGGACCGCTGTCATGACCGTCCTCGTCACCGGATGCCGCGGCCGCGTGGGCTCCGCCCTCCTCGATCTGCTCCACGCCGCCGGCATCAAGGCCAGAGCCGCGTCCAAGAACCCCGCGGATCTCTCCCCACCCGACGGCATCGACACGGTCCGCTGCGATCTCTCCGATCCGAGGGACTTCGAGACCGCTCTCGACGGCGTCGACTCCGTCTTCCTGTACGCCGAGCCCGCGCACATCGACGCCTTCGTCTCGCAGGCCCGGGCCGCCGGCGTCCGGCACATCGCCCTGCTCTCCTCCAGCTCCGTCCTCGCCCCCGACGCCGCCGACAACCCGATCGCCGCCTCGCACCTCGCCGTCGAACGCGCCCTCGCGGCCGCGGCGGCCGACGGCGCCTTCGAGGCGACCCACATCCAGCCGGGAGCCTTCGCGACGAACGCCCTGCAGTGGTCGTGGGCGATCAAGTCCGGACGCGCGGTGGAGCTTCCGTACCCCGGGTCGCACAGTGACCCGATCCACGAGAGGGACGTCGCCGAGGCCGCGTTCGCGGTCCTGACCCGGCCCGCACTGCACGGCTCCTCGTATCTGCTGACCGGCCCCGAGTCGCTCGACTTCACCGAGCAACTGACGATCCTCGCCGAGGTGACGGGCCGTGCGGCCACCACCGCCGCCGTCACGCCCGAGCGGTGGAAGGAGTCGGTCGCCGGCTACATACCGGAGAGGTTCGCCGACGCGCTGCTCTCCTACTGGTCCTCGCACGACGGCCGCCCGGTCACGCTGACACGGACGGTCGAGGAGCTCACCGGACACCCGACCCGCACCTTCACCGAATGGACCACCGACCACGCGGACGCCTTCCGCCCGTAGCAGCCGGGCCGGCCTGGAGCCAGGACAGAGACCGGAGCCGCGTCCTGGCCCGCCCCGCCGCGGCCGAAATCCCTGGCCGCGCGGCGCTGCGCGGTGACATCCTGTCCCCGTGAACGGACCGGAGATCCAGATCAGCTTCGCCCCCGACCTGCGGCTCTTCGTCTCGGCGGAGCGCCGCCCGGGGCGCACCGCCGTGGCGACGGACGGCGCCTCTACGCTCGGCCATGTCGTGGAGTCGTTGGGCGTTCCGCTGACCGAGGTCGGTCGGCTGCTGGTGGACGGGCGCCCGGTGGAGGTCTCCCACATCCCCTCGGCGGGCGAGACGGTCGAGGTCGAGGGAGTGGAGCGTCCCCAGGAGGTCCCCGGGGCGCCGCTCCGGTTCCTCCTCGACGTACATCTGGGCACGCTGGCCCGGCGATTGCGCCTGCTCGGGGTGGACGCGGCGTACGAGAGCGAGGACATCGGCGACCCCGCCCTGGCCACGCTGTCGGCGAAGGAGCGGCGCGTGATGCTCTCCCGGGATCGCGGGCTGCTGCGCCGCCGGGAGCTGTGGGCCGGTGCCTATGTGTACAGCGACCGGCCCGACGACCAACTCCGTGACGTGCTGGAGCGGTTCGCGCCCGTCCTGGCGCCCTGGACCCGCTGCACCGCTTGCAACGGACAGCTCACGGACGCCGACAAGGACTCGGTGCGCGAGCGGCTGGAGCACGGCACGGAGAAGACGTACGACGTCTTCGCCCGGTGTACGGAGTGCGAGCGGGTGTACTGGCGGGGTGCCCACCACGCCCGCCTGGAGGCGATCGTCACGGACGCGCTGCGCGAGTTCGGCGGCGCGGCGACGCGCTGACCCGACTGACGTCCGGCCGAACCCGACGCCCGGCCGAACCCGACGCCCGGCCGAACCCGACGCCCGGCCGAACCCGACGCCCGGCCGGCCTGACGTCCGGCCGGCCTGGCGGCGCGGCTGACGTGGCGGCGCGGCTGACGTGGCGGCGCGGCCGGATGGACCACCGGGCCGTCTGGCCCGGCCTGGCGACCCGGAGCCCCGGCGCCTGAACCTGCGGGCCCGGTCGGCCCCGCGCGTCAGCCGATCTCCCCCTTGCGCAGTCGCTCGACCTGCTGCGCGCTGAGCTCGACGGTCCGTCGCATATGGGCGATGAGCAAGGCGACCTCGGCGTCGCTGTAGACGTCGAACATCGTGCCCCAGGCCGCGTTGAGCCGCCGCCAGAACGCGCCAAGCTCCGCCATCCGCTCCGGCACGGCGGTGACGAGCACGCGCCGCCTGTCCTCGGCGTCCCGCTCGCGCGTGACGTAGCCGGCCCGCTCCAGCCGGTCGACGAGCCGGGTCGCGGATCCGGTGGTCAGCCCGGTCAGCTCGGCGATCCGGCCGGTGGTGACGGGGCCGGACTCCAGGGAGAGCAGGTTCAGACACTGCACGTCCGTCGGGTGGAGCCCCAGATGGTCGGCGACGGCCTGGTTGAACAGCGCGTACGCGGCCATGTAGTGGCGGGCCTCGCCGTACAGCTCGGCCATCAGGCCGTCCCGCCGGGCGGAGCTCTTCTGCGTCATGCAGAGATTGTACGAAGCGGCATCCCGCGCTCTACGGATCCGGGGCCGTCAGATAGCGCTGGACGGTCGGCCCCAGCCAGGCGACGACCTCGTCCCTGGACATCTCGACCGCGGGCCCCAGCCGCAGCACGTAACGGGCGAGCGCCATGCCCAGGATCTGCGAGGCGACCAGCGCGGCGCGGCGCGGCGCCTCGGCGGGGTCGGGGCAGACACCGCGGGTGATCGGACCGAGCTGCCCCGCGAAGATCGCCTGCATCCGCTCCACCCCGGCGGGGTTGGTGACACCGACGCGCAGGAGCGCGGTCAGGACCTCATCGCGCTCCCAGCGGTCGAGGAAGTGCGTGACCAGGACCGCACCGATGTGCCGGGACGGCAGCGCGGCGAGCTCGGGGAGCTCCAGCTCGAAGTCGGACGCCGCGGTGAACAGCCCCTCTTTGCTGCCGTAGTAGCGCATCACCATCGAGGGATCGATTCCCGCGTCGCGGGCGATGGCGCGGATGGTGGCGCGCTCGTAGCCGTCGGAGGCGAAGCGTTCGCGGGCGGCTTCGAGGATCGCGGCGCGGGTGGCGTCGGAGCGGCGGGCGGTCGTCATGCCAACGACTGTAGGCCAACGGGTGTTGACAGTCCATCGACGGCGGATCTACCGTTGCCAACAAGCGTTGACCAACAGACGTTGGCCAACGGTCGTGGGCACCACCTTCGGTCAGGAGTGAGCCATGAACCACCTGGACGCGGACGTTCTCGTCGTCGGCGCGGGCCCCACCGGAATGCTGCTCGCCGGCGATCTCGCCGCCGCGGGCCTGCGGGTCACACTCGTCGAGCGCCGCCCGCACGGCATCAGCAACATGACCCGGGCCTTCGCCGTCCACGCCCGCACCCTGGAGCAGCTCGACGCCCGCGGCCTCGCCGACGAGCTGGTCGCCACCGGCACCCCCATCACCCGGATGCGGCTCTTCGGCCGCCCCTCCCTCGACCTGACCCGGCTGCCCTCCCGCTTCGCGTACCTCCTCGTCACCCCGCAGTACGAGGTCGAGCGCGTCCTCGAACGCCGCGCGCTGTCCACAGGTGTGGACTTCCGGTACGGAACGGAACTGCGCGAACTCGACCAGGACGCCGACCAGGTCACCGCCGAACTCACCGGCCCCGACGGCACCCCCCTCACCCTCCGCGCGCGCTATCTCGTCGGCGCCGACGGCGCACGCAGCGCCGTACGGACAGCCCTCGGTCTGCCCTTCCCCGGCGCCTCGGTGATCCGCTCCATCGTCCTCGCCGACGTCCGCCTCACCGAGGAGCCCGAAGGACTGCTCACGGTCAACGGCGTCGGGGACGCCTTCGCCTTCATCGCCCCCTTCGGCGACGGCTGGTACCGCGTCATGGGCTGGGACCGCACCCACCAAGTTCCCGACAGCGAGCCCGTCGACCTCGAAGAGGTCCGCGCCATCGCCCGCCGCGCACTCGGCAGCGACCACGGAATGCACGACGCCCGCTGGATCTCCCGCTTCCACAGCGACGAACGCCAGGCCCCGGCCTATCGCGTCGGCCGCGCCTTCCTCGCCGGAGACGCCGCCCACGTCCACTCCCCCGCCGGCGGCCAGGGGATGAACACCGGCCTCCAGGACGCCGCCAACCTCTCCTGGAAGCTCGCCGCCGTCCTGCAGGGCGACGCCCCCGACCCCGAGGCCCTCCTCGACAGCTACCAGTCCGAGCGCCACCCCGTCGGCGCCATGGTGCTCCGCAGCAGCGGCGCCATCGTCCGGCTCGCCATGGCCCGCGGCCCGCTCCAGCGCACCGCGCGCGCACTCGCCGCACGGATCCTCGACACCGTTCCCGCCGCCTCCGCCAAGGCCCTCGGCATGATCAGCGGGCTCGGCATCTCCTACGGCCGAGCGACCCGACGCGTCCCCGACCTGAAGCTGCGCGAGGGCAGGCTCTACGAGCTGCTGCGCAAAGGCGAGTTCGTCCTGATCGCCCCCGAGGGAACGACACCCGCGCCGCCGGCCTCCCCCACCACCCGGGACCGGCTCGTACGGGCGACCTGGACCGACCCCACCCGCCGCTCGACGCTCCTGGTCCGCCCCGACGGCTACAGCTTCTGACCCGTCAGAAGACGTACGGATCGCCGGTGGCCAGGACCAGGACGCGATGCCGGTCGTTCCTCGGGTTGTCGTCGACGGCCCCATCGCTCCACAGAGTGCCGATGTCCACCGTCATCTCGTCCGCGGAGCCCGCCGTCCGCAGGTCGAGAGCCAGCGCGTCGACCGCCCCGGCCGCCCGAAGCGCACCCGTCCGGCAGACCACCACCCGGTCGCTCCCCCACAGACAGGTCGGAGGCAGCGGCTGCCCACCGGCCAGCGGCTCGGAGAAGGAGATCCGCACCGTGGCCTGGGACACGTCCGACGGCCCGTGGTTCTCGCTCACCAACAGGACACCGACCCGGCCCTCCCAGAGGGAGACATGACCATGGTGGGCCAGATCGGCCTCATGCCCCACGGCCCGGGCGCTCTCTCCCGCACCGAGCACCACCGCGGCCGCCAACGCCACCCCGAGCAGGGCCTTGCGCATCACACTCATGCCCTGAAGATACCGATAACCACCCATATACTCTGACTAACCGTCAGTCCGCGTGTCCCCAGGCCCCCCGACACCCCGTGACACCCTGAGCCCATGGTGATCGCCCGCTCCGCCGCCCTGTTCGTCGTCGCCGCCCTGTTCGAGATCGGCGGCGCCTGGCTCGTCTGGCAGGGCGTCCGCGAGCATCGCGGCTGGATCTGGATCGGCGCCGGAGTCCTCGCCCTCGGCGTCTACGGATTCGTCGCCACCCTCCAGCCCGACGCCGAATTCGGCCGGATCCTGGCCGCCTACGGCGGGGTGTTCGTCGCCGGATCCCTCGCCTGGGGCATGGTCGCCGACGGCTACCGCCCCGACCGCTGGGACGTCATCGGCGCCCTGATCTGCCTCGCCGGCATGGCCGTGATCATGTACGCCCCGCGCGCCCGCTGACATCGACCCGCCACCTATCCTGACCACGCGATCGACACAATCGACCACACGCGCGAGGAGCACGTCATGACTGCCGCCGGTACCCCCATCGCCGTCGTCACCGGAGCGAGCAGCGGTATCGGCGCCGCGACGGCCAGGCAGCTCGCCGCCGCCGGATACCGCGTGGTCCTCACCGCCCGCCGCAAGGACCGCGTCGAGGCGCTCGCCGCCGAGATCGTCGAGGCCGGCCACCAGGCGACCGCGTACGCCCTCGACGTCACCGACCGCGACGCCGTCCAGACCTTCGCGACCGCCTTCCGCACGATCGCCGTCCTCGTCAACAACGCGGGCGGCGCCCTCGGCGCGGACCCCGTCGCCACCGGCGACCCGGACGACTGGCGTCAGATGTACGAGGTCAACGTCATCGGCACCCTCAACATCACCCAGGCCCTGCTCCCCGCCCTCACCGCCAGCGGCGACGGCACGGTCGTCGTCCTCTCCTCCACCGCGGGCCACGCCACCTACGAGGGCGGCGCCGGCTACGTCGCCGCCAAGAACGGCGCCCGCGTCCTCGCCGAAACCCTCCGCCTGGAGATCGTCGGCACCCCGGTCCGCGTCATCGAGATCGCCCCCGGCATGGTGAAGACGGACGAGTTCGCGACCACCCGCTTCCGCGGCGACACCGAGAAGGCCGCCAAGGTCTACGCGGGCGTGGCCGAACCCCTCACCGCCGACGACGTCGCCGACACCATCACCTGGGCCTGCACCCGCCCCCCGCACGTCAACATCGACCTCCTGGTCGTCCGCCCCCGCGCCCAGGCCTCCAACACCAAGGTCCACCGCGAGCTGTAGGCGAAGCGGGCAGACGCCGACGGGCGGACGCACAGACGAGGAGGGGGGGGGCGCCGCCCCGCGGGCGCCCCCCCCCAGCGGGGGGGGGGCCCAGGAAAAAGAACAAATGGACGCACACCCCCCCGGGCGGGATATTTTTATAAAAAAAAAAAAAAAAAAAAAAAAAAAC
>NZ_JBHWBS010000049.1:23492-34352 GCF_042735655.1 Streptomyces sp. NPDC059567
GGTGTGCACATCGGTCTCGAAGTAGCGGTATCCGGCGGCGGGGGGCCGGCGGGGAGGGGGGGCGGGGGGGTGAAAGCCGGTCACCCCGCCGCACGCCGTCGCGGAGAGGGTTGGTGGGGGGGGGGGTGGGGGGAGGGGGGGGGGGGGGGGCGGATCTGGGGGGGGGGGCGGGGGGCCAGGGGGGCGCCCCCTCCTCGTACGTCCCTCAGCCCTTCACACAGATGACCTGCTTCAGCTTCGCGACGACCTCGACCAGGTCCCGCTGCTGCTCCATGACCTTCTCGATCGGCTTGTAGGCGCCCGGGATCTCGTCCACGACACCGGAGTCCTTACGGCACTCCACGCCCCGCGTCTGCTCCTCCAGGTCCCGGGTCGAGAAGCGCCGCTTCGCCGCGCTCCGGCTCATCTTCCGGCCCGCGCCGTGCGAGGCCGAGTTGAAGGACGCCTCGTTTCCGAGACCCTTCACGATGTACGAACCGGTGCCCATCGACCCCGGGATGATCCCGAAGTCCCCGGAGCCGGCCCGGATCGCCCCCTTACGGGTGACCAGCAGGTCCATGCCCTCGTACCGCTCCTCCGCCACGTAGTTGTGGTGGCAGGAGATGACCGGATCGAAGGTCACCTTCGCCTTGCGGAACTCCCGCCGGACGACCTCCTGGAAGAGCGCCATCATGATCGCGCGGTTGTACTTCGCGTACTCCTGCGCCCAGAAGAGATCGTTCCGGTACGCCGCCATCTGCGGGGTGTCCGCGACGAACACGGCCAGGTCCCGGTCCACGAGCCCCTGGTTGTGCGGCAGCTTCTGCGCCTCGCCGATGTGGTACTCGGCGAGCTCCTTGCCGATGTTCCGCGAGCCGGAGTGCAGCATCAGCCAGACCGCACCCGACTCGTCGAGACAGAATTCGACGAAGTGATTTCCGGATCCGAGCGTCCCCATCTGCTTCTGGGCACGTTCATGACGGAACTTGACCGACTCGGCGATCCCGTCGAAGCGCGACCAGAAGTCGTCCCACCCCGCCGTCGGGAACTGGAACAGCCGCGAGGGGTCCACCTCGTCCCGGTGCATCCCACGCCCCACCGGAATCGCCTGCTCGATCTTCGACCGCAGCCGCGAGAGATCCCCCGGCAGGTCGTTCGCCGTCAGCGACGTCTTCACCGCCGACATCCCGCAGCCGATGTCCACACCGACCGCCGCCGGACACACCGCCCCGCGCATCGCGATCACCGAGCCGACCGTCGCGCCCTTGCCGTAATGCACGTCCGGCATGACGGCCAGGCCCTGGATCCACGGCAGGGTGGCCACGTTGTGGAGCTGGCGCATCGCGCCGTCGTCGATCATGGAAGGATCGGTCCACATGCGGATGGGCACCTTCGCACCCGGTACCTCTACATACGACATACTTCCTCGATTCCCCCAAAAAGCCTGATAACGCAAAAACCGGCTCCAAGGCCCGTACAGGTGACAACGGACCGGCATCAACGGCAGCGCGTGCGATAGACATTGTGTCCACCCACCGGTCTCCGGCGGCAAACAGTTTTCGGGGAAGTCTTCGGGAGAAGGGAGCCTGGGAGCGTGCAGCGACAGGCGTACGTACCCGGTCTGACAGCGCTGGCGGCGGCGCTCGCCTTGGGTCTCACCGGATGCTCCTCGGGCGGCGGAACCGGCGTGGACGCCGTCGACTCCAAGGCCGGCCCCGCCGCCGCCCCCGCACCTCCCGGCCGCTACCGCACCCTCTTCGAGCCCTGCGGCTCCGTCCCGCAGGCCACGCTCCGGGACCTGCTCCCCGGCGCCGCCCAGCTCCCCGAGAAGGACCGCGACCAGGCGTACCGCGGCACGGCCGCCGTCACCTACGACACCGACCGCCGGGTCGGCTGCAGCTGGAAGGCCGACACCCCCGACGCCTCGCACCGGCTGCGCCTCGACATCGAGCGGGTGGTGTCGTACGACTCCGCCGTCAGCGACGACGACCGTGCGCAGGAGGTGTTCTCGGGCAAGCAGATCGCGGCGGACCTTCCGGAGCCCCCGAAGGCCACCCAGGCGCCGCAGACCCCGGCGAGCCCGACCGGCAGCGCCGGCGCCACGGCTGCCACCACTCCCACCGACGCCCCCTCCGGTTCCGCCGACCCCGTCCCCACCGTCGCCCCCACCACCGGTCTGGAGCCCCGGGTCCTGGAGGGTCTCGGGCAGGTCGCGTTCCTCGACGACGTGCTCAGCTCCGGCGGTCCGAACGGTCGGCCCCGCACCGTCAGCGTGGTGTTCCGCACATCCAATGTGATCGTGACGGTCGAGTACGTGGAGCAGACCGGCGGCTCCGCGGAGCCCCCGGACAGCCAGGAACTGCAGGAAAAGGCCCGGAATCTGGCCCGGCTGCTCGCCGAGCGACTGGAGGAGTAGCCGCCCGGAGCCGCTCGGTGTGCCCGTCGCGGGCCCATCGCGAGCACGTAACGTGTCGGCGTACCGTGGCCGCCGGCCGGACCGTACGACAAGCGACTGCCGGACCGTACGACAAGCGACTGAAGGAACCATGCACCGATCAGCCCCGCGACTCACCCGCATACTCGCCTGCGCAGCCGTCCCGGTGATGCTCGTCGTCGCCGGCTGCTCCTCGGACTCCGACGGCGGTTCGGGCACCCCGGACAAGGGCAAGGGTTCGGCGTCCGCCACGCCCGGCGCCCAGCAGTCGACGAAGACGGTCGAGCCGGCGAAGTTCTCGAAGCTGCCCGACGTGTGCAAGTCGATCTCCGCGAAGACGACCGCGAGCCTGGTGCCCAAGGCGAAGGCGAAGAACGGTACGACCGCCACCTCCAGCGACACGTCGAGTCGCGGTGGCTGCTCGTGGAACGGTCTCGACGACAAGGGCGTGAAGGGCTCGCACTACCGCTGGCTCGACGTGTCCTTCTACCGCTACGAGTCGGACGCCGCGCTCGGCAGCGGCCAGGAGCGGGCCCAGGAGAACTTCGCCAAGGAGCTGGCCAAGCTCCAGGCGACCGAGGGCGCGCAGAAGCTGCGCACCACGGACGCGCCGGGTGTCGGTGAGCAGTCGAAGGCCGTCGCGTACGACCTGAAGAAGACGGGCGAGGACTTCAAGTACGCCTCGGTCGTGGCCCGGACCGGGAATGTGCTGGTGCTGCTGACGTACAACGGCGCCGGTTACGCGGGGGCAGCCGCTCCCGCGGACAAGGTCGTGATGGACGGCGCCGTGAAGGCCGCGAAGGAGGCCGTCGCGGCGGTCGCCGCCACGGCCAGGTAACAAACACGCGGCAGCACACGTGCCGCACGTCGCGAACACCCGTATTTGCGCATGTTTTCGAGGAGTCCGTCCCTCCCCCGGGGGCCGGGCTCCTCGCGCATGTGCCACGCTGTGCCCGCGAGATGTGGATTGACGGGAGGGGATCGCGGGTGGCCGCGGTGCAGCTGACACGCACGCACAAGATGCTGATCGGTGTGGTGATCGCCGGTGCGGTGATCATCGCAGGTATCGGTTTCGCGGGTTCGTACGCCGCTGTGCGCGAGCTCGCCGTCGAGAAGGGCTTCGGCAACTTCTCGTACTTCTTCCCCATCGGCATCGACGCCGGCATCTGTGTGCTCCTCGCACTGGATCTGCTGCTGACCTGGATCCGGATCCCGTTCCCGCTGCTCCGGCAGACGGCGTGGGTGCTGACCGCGGCGACGATCGCGTTCAACGGCGCGGCCGCCTGGCCGGACCCGCTGGGTGTCGGCATGCACGCGGTCATCCCGGTGCTGTTCGTGGTCGCCGTGGAGGCGGCCCGCCATGCGGTGGGCCGGATAGCCGACATCACGGCCGACAAGCACATGGAGGGTGTGCGGCTCACGCGTTGGCTGCTGTCTCCGATACCGACGTTCCGGTTGTGGCGGCGGATGAAGCTGTGGGAGCTGCGCTCGTACGAGCAGGTCATCAAGCTGGAGCAGGACCGGCTGATCTACCAGGCCCGGCTCCAGGCGCGCTTCGGGCGGGCGTGGCGGCGGAAGGCGCCGGTGGAGGCGCTGATGCCGCTGCGGCTGGCGAAGTACGGGGTGCCGTTGGCGGAGACGGCGGCGGCGGGGCTCGCGGCGGCCGGTGTGGAGCCGGCGCTGATCCCGGCGCAGCCGGCGACGGCCCAGCCGCAGCCGGTGCAGGCGGTTCAGCCGCCGGTCCAGCTGGCCCCGCAGCCGCAGCCGCAGCTTCCCCAGGGCCAGGGCCAGGCCCAGGTCGGGCCGGAGGTGCCCGCGAACCACGAGAGCCCGTGGTTCCAGGCGCAGGCCCTGCCGCCGGAGGCGTACGAGACGGCGGCCTTCGCCCCCCAGTACGTGGAGGGTCTGGAGCCGACGCCGGTGGCGGTGCCGCAGGGTCCGGAGGACGTGGTGATCCCGGGGCCGCGCCAGGAGCAGGGTCCGGAGCAGTTCGAGGAGTACCCGGAGTTCGTGGAGCCGGAGCCGCCCGCGGACGAGTTCTCCGAGGCGGCCTACAAGGCGATGTGGGACTACGTCGAGGAGCGGCAGGACTTCCCCAACGCCGAGCAGCTCGACATATGGCTCAGTGACATGTACGGGGTGCAGCACCCGCGCAGTGCGTCGATCCTGCGGGAGCTGACTCCGCAGCTGCGGCACCGTATCGAGCGGGAGATGGCGGAGAACCACATCCCGTGACCGGCGTCGGGTCGGGGCTCAGGCCTTGGCCCGCTTCTTGGCCGACTCGCCCCACAGCGCGAGTGCGACCCCGGCGAGGGTCAGGACGAGGTAGCCGGCGGTGGGAATGTCCCACCACTTCTGGAGCAGCCCCCACGCCTTGTCCCCGAAGATCTGCCCGCCGGCGCCGAGTGCGCCCTGCACGAGGGCGATCCATCCGATGACTGCGATGACTTCGTTCTTCATGCCTCCACGGTCTCCCGCGGGATGGCCGCTTTCGTCGTGCCCACGTCGGAAACCGTTCTAGTCCCAAGGATGGAGAAGAGCCGCCACCGGCCCGGCCCACGCCCCGCGCCGAGGCCGGAGAGGCCGCCACGGACACCGCCCACGGCGAACACGGCAAAGGGCCGCCACCCAACCCGGTGACGGCCCTTCCCGGTCTCCGTACCTCTACGCGCCGAGCAGCTTGCGCACCCGGTCCGCACCAACCGCCAGCAGAAGCGTGGGCAGGCGGGGACCGGACCCCCTCTTCACGCCGCCCTCGCACCGCTCGGCCCCGAGGGGCCTCCCGGGCTTCGGACAGCTGCGCCGGACTCCGTCCGCCGACCGTCCGGCACCGCCCACGGTGAACACGGCGAAGGGCCGCCACCCAACCCAGTGACGGCCCTTCCCGGTCTCCGTACCTCTACGCGCCGAGCAGCTTGCGCACGCGGTCCGCACCAACCGCCAGCAGAAGCGTGGGCAGGCGGGGACCGGTCTCGCGGCTGACGAGGAGCTTGTAGAGCAGGGCGAAGAACGCGCGCTGGGCGATCTTCAGCTCCGGGGTCGGCTTGGCCTCGGGGTCGAGGCCGGCCATGACCTTCGGGACGCCGTAGACGAGCGTGGTGAGGCCGTCCAGGGACCAGTGCGTGTCCAGGCCCTCCAGGAGGAGGCGCAGGGACTCGCGGCCCTGGTCGTCGAGGGAGCCGAGGAGCTCGGCGTCCGGCTCGTCGCGGACGATGGTGCGCTGGTCGGCCGGGACCTGGGTGGTGATCCAGTTCTCGGCGCGGTCCAGACGCGGGCGGACCTCGTCCAGGCTGGTGACCGGCTTCTCCGGGTCCAGCTCGGTGAGGATCCGCAGGGTCTGCTCGTCGTGGCCGGCCGTGATGTCCATGACCGAGGCCAGCGTCCGGTACGGCAGCGGCCGCGGCGTGCGCGGCAGCTCACCGGCGGCCGTGTGGGCGGCACGCGCGTACGCCGCCGCGTCCGCAGGCAGCACGGAGCCGTCCGCGACCTTGGCCTCCAGCTTGTCCCACTCGTCGTAGAGCCGCTGGATCTCCTGGTCGAAGGCGATCTTGAAGGACTGGTTCGGCTTGCGGCGCGCGTACAGCCAGCGCAGCAGCGGCGCCTCCATGATCTTCAGCGCGTCGGCGGGCGTCGGCACGCCACCGCGCGACGACGACATCTTGGCCATGCCGCTGATGCCCACGAACGCGTACATCGGGCCGATCGGCTGCACGCCGTCGAAGACCTCGCGCACGATCTGGCCGCCGACGACGAAGGACGAACCCGGCGACGAGTGGTCGACGCCCGACGGCTCGAAGATCACGCCCTCGTACGCCCAGCGCATCGGCCAGTCGACCTTCCAGACCAGCTTGCCGCGGTTGAACTCGCTCAGCTTGACGGTCTCGGAGAAGCCGCAGGCCGTGCAGGTGTACGCCAGCTCGGTGGTCTCGTCGTCGTACGACGTGACCGTCGTCAGGTCCTTCTCGCACTGCCCGCAGTACGGCTTGTACGGGAAGTAGCCCCCGGCGCCGCCGGAGCCGTCGTCCTCGTTCGCCGCGCCGGAGCCCTCCTCGGCCTCCAGCTCGGCCTCGTCGAGGGGCTTCTGCGACTGCTTCTTCGGCGTCTTCTTCGTCCGGTACTGGTCGAGGATCGCGTCGATGTCACCGCGGTGCTTCATGGCGTGCAGGATCTGCTCGCGGTAGGTACCCGCCGTGTACTGCTCCGTCTGGCTGATCGGGTCGTACTCGACGCCCAGCTCGGCCAGCGACTCGACCATGGCGGCCTTGAAGTGCTCGGCCCAGTTCGCATGCGCCGAGCCGGCCGGGGCCGGGACGGAGGTCAGCGGCTTGCCGATGTGCTCGGCCCAGGACTCGTCGATGCCCGCGACGCCGTTCGGCACCTTGCGGTACCGGTCGTAGTCGTCCCAGGAGATCAGGTGCCGGACCTCGTACCCACGGCGGCGGACCTCGTCGGCGACCAGGTGCGGGGTCATGACCTCGCGCAGGTTGCCCAGGTGGATCGGGCCGGAGGGGGAGAGTCCGGAGGCGACGACGACCGGTTTGCCAGGCGCACGTCGCTCCGACTCGGCGATGACCTCGTCCGCGAAACGGGAGACCCAGTCGGTCTCGGTGCTGCTCTGAGCCACGGTCGGTACGTCCTTCTTCCTTGATTCCCTCGAAAGCCTTGCAGCCTTACGTCAGCCATTCTCCCAGACGAAAGGGGCCACTCCGAGGTTGTCCACAGGTGGAGAAAACACGTTGCCCGCCCATGGGACACTTGACAAGCGATAAAGCCCACCACTGAACCACCGACAGGAACGGAAGCTCATGGCCTCGGTCCCTTCCCTCGCTTCGACCGTGCAGCAGCGTCTCGCGGAAGGTCTCTCGGCAGCACTGCCGGAGGCCGGCTCCGCCGACCCGCTGCTGCGACGAAGCGACCGGGCCGACTTCCAGGCCAACGGCATCCTGGCCCTCGCCAAGCAGCTCAAGGGCAATCCGCGTGAGCTGGCGACGAAGGTCGTCGACGGCATCCCGGCGAACGACGTGCTGAAGGAGATCGAGGTCTCGGGCCCCGGCTTCCTGAACATCACGGTCACCGACGAGGCGATCATCAAGACCCTCGCCGCCCGGGCCGCCGACGACCGCCTCGGCGTGCCCCACGGGGAGAACGCCGGCACGACGGTGATCGACTACGCGCAGCCGAACGTGGCCAAGGAGATGCACGTCGGCCACCTCCGCTCCGCCGTGATCGGCGCCGCGATGGTCGAGATCCTGGAGTTCACGGGCGAGAAGGTGGTCCGTCGCCACCACATCGGCGACTGGGGCACCCAGTTCGGCATGCTCATCCAGTACCTGGTCGAGCACCCGCACGAGCTGGACCACAAGTCCGAGGAGGAGGTCTCCGGCGAGGAGGCCATGTCCAACCTCAACCGGCTCTACAAGGCCTCGCGCGCGCTGTTCGACTCCGACGAGGAGTTCAAGACCCGGGCGCGTGCGCGGGTCGTGGACCTCCAGGCCGGTGACGAGCAGACGCGTGCCATGTGGCAGCGGTTCGTCGACGAGTCGAAGATCTACTTCTACTCGGTCTTCGACAAGCTCGACATGGACATCAACGACCCGGACGTGGTCGGCGAGTCGGGCTACAACGACATGCTGGTGGAGACCTGCCGCATCCTCGAGGAGTCGGGCGTCGCGGTCCGCTCCAACGGCGCGCTGTGCGTGTTCTTCGACGACGTCAAGGGCCCGGACGGCAACCCGACGCCGCTGATCGTCCAGAAGTCCGACGGCGGCTTCGGCTACGCGGCGACCGACCTGTCGGCGATCCGTGACCGGGTGCAGAACCTGAAGGCGACGACCCTGCTGTACGTGGTCGACGCCCGCCAGTCCCTGCACTTCAGGATGGTCTTCGAGACCGCCCGCCGGGCCGGCTGGCTGAACGACGAGGTCAAGGCCGTCCAGCTGGCGTTCGGCACGGTGCTCGGCAAGGACGGCAAGCCGTTCAAGACCCGTGAGGGCGAGACGGTCAGGCTGGTGGACCTGCTGGACGAGGCCGTGGACCGGGCGACGACGGTCGTCCGCGAGAAGGCCGAGAAGGTGGGCCTGACCGAGACGGAGATCGTCGAGAACGGCCAGTACGTCGGCATCGGCGCGGTCAAGTACGCCGACCTGTCGACGTCCGCGGCGCGGGACTACAAGTTCGACCTGGACCAGATGGTGTCGCTGAACGGCGACACGTCGGTGTACCTCCAGTACGCGTACGCCCGTATCAAGTCGATCTTCGGCAAGGCGGGCGAGCTCACCCCGCTGGCCCACCCCGAGCTGGAGCTGGCCCCGGCGGAGCGCGCGCTCGGTCTGCACCTGGACCAGTTCGGCGAGACGCTGGCCGAGGTCGCCGAGGAGTACGCCCCGCACAAGCTGGCCGCGTATCTGTACCAGCTGGCGTCGCTGTACACGACGTTCTACGACCAGTGCCCCGTCATCAAGCCGGAGCCGCCGAAGGAGATCGCGGAGAACCGACTGTTCCTCTGCGACCTGACGGCCCGCACGCTCCACCAGGGCCTGGCCCTGCTGGGCATCCGGACGCCCGAGCGCCTCTGACGACGCGCCACAGGCACGACGAAGGCCCCGGCACCGTATCCGTACGGTGCCGGGGCCTTCGTGTTCGGTCACTGCGAGGCGGTCCACTCGCCCTTGTCGGGCCGGTAGGTGTACTCCTTCTTTCCTTCGATCGCGCTCGTACGGAAGGGCTTCCCGCCGTCGTCGACGCGTGCCTTCCCGTGCCGTTCGCCGCTGCTCCACTCCACTTCCAGGTACCAGGAGACGACGTACGACTCGGTGTGAACGTCGAGGTTGAGGACCTGGGGGTCGCTGGTGGAGACCTTGTACGGGAAGTCCTTGGCGGGTACCCGGTGTTCGCCGTCGAGACCGGCGACCGGCTTCGCGGTGGGGTGCGGGGCGTCGAGGTCGATGTCGAAGGCCTGCGGGGTGATGCCGCCGCCGCAGCCGTCGCCCATGAAGTACGCCGCCCGGTCCAGGGGCGCCGCGCGCTCCACCACGCGCACGCGGACGGCGGTGAGGACCGTGGCCTCGTCGGTACGGCCGGTCGCGGTGAGCTGGAGCTGCATATGGCCGCCGTCGACGCCGCCGAGCGCCCGCGCCCAGCCTCGGCTGTCCTGCGGGGCGGGCGGGGGCGGGACCTGCCCGGGCGGCTGGCCGAGGGCGTAGTGCTGGCCGCAGGCCCCGGCCCAGTTGTACGAGCTGATGCCCACGCTGACGGGGGCGCCCGCCGCCTGGCGGGTCGCCGGGGCGGAGGGGTTCGCCCGGGACGCGGTCGTCGGCGCGCTCGGCGTCGTGGTGGCGGACGGGGAGCCGGAGCCCGACGCGGACGCGGAGGCGGTCACGGGCGCGGAGACGCTCGCCGCGGGCGGGTCGACGGATCCGTCCGCGTGCTGTCCGGAGGCGTTCTTGCCGCCGTCTCCCTTCTCGTCGGGGCTGCTGACGGCGTACGCCACGGGCACGGCCAGTGCGACGACGGCGGCCGCGGCGACGGCCGTCCGCAGCCGCTTGCGGGAGCGAGAGCGGGCGGACGCATCCGGGACGCCGGAAGGCCGCGGATGGGCCTGCACGGTCACGACGACCTCGGGCGCGGCACCGGGCTCGGGCGCGGCACCGGGTTCCGGGGCGGCGCCGGGCTCGGCGGTGCCGGGCTCGGCGGCGCCGGGCTCGGGAGCGGTGGGCATCGTGGCGGTGTCCGAGTCAGAGCCCGAGACGGCGTCCGGAACGGCTTCGGAGGCAGTCGCCGCGGTGGCCGCCACCGCGGCCTCCACCCCGGATCCCTCCGCGGCTTCCGCCGAGCTTCCGGCCGTACCCTGCGGGTCGGAAGCCGCCGGTCCGTTCTTGCCCCGCCGACGTGCCTCGTCCGCCAGGATCCAGCTACGGTGCAGCGCGATCATCTCGTCGCGGGAGGCTCCGCACAGCCGCGCCAGTCTCTCCACGGGTGCGAACTCGGCAGGTACGGCGTCACCGTTGCAGTACCGGTGCAGCGTCGACGTACTGACGTGGAGCTTCTTCGCCAACGCCCCGTAGCTGAGCCCGGATCGTTCCTTCAGCTCGCGCACCAGCTCCGCGAAACCATCCGCCTCCGTTGCCACCCGCCCCGCCCCCCCTCGTCTCGACCGTCCCAGGAACGCATTCCAGGGGTGGGTCATTTCCCCAGGTCACGGCAGGTTCGCGCGTTCCAGCATCCCCCATTGTCCCGTGACCGTTGCCGCGAGCTCACCCCGCCCCGCAGGGTGAGTCCATGCCCAGCAGCCATCTGACGGACGTCGTAGCCGTCGCAGTTCTGATCACCTGCACCGCGATCGTGATCACCCTGATCACCCGAGGCTGACCGATCCCGGGGCATCGGCGGGGGGGGGGGGGGGGGCGAGGCGGGCCGCCCCCGCCCCGCGGGTTGTGGATGTGGGGCGT
>NZ_JBHWBS010000049.1:34362-49223 GCF_042735655.1 Streptomyces sp. NPDC059567
AACCCCTCCACCCCGCACGTCATCCCCCTTAACACCCGAGGCGGACCGAACCCGGGGCATCGCCGCCGAGGGCGACGCACACACGGCCCCCACGCCACCGATGTGCTGACGTGCTGTCAGCTGATGGGGCGGGACGTCCTGCCCGACACCTCGTCGATCTCCGTGTGCGCCTTCTGCAGCAGCTGCGAGGCGAGATCCATGAGCGCGCGTGCGCCCGCGATCTCCTCGCCGACCCGCAGCTGCTCGGGGTCCGACGGGTGCCGGTGGGCGTTGCCCTGGGCACGGAACTCGGTGCCGTCACCGAGCCGCACCATGGCGGCCGCCCTCGTCCGGTCACCCTCCTCCTGGAACTCCATCTCGACGTGCCATCCCACGAGCGTGTGCATCATGAGGACCACCTCCTGAGGTACTTCCAGGGTGCGCCGCCCGGCGCATCCTTACCAATCGGTGCGTAGCTGACGAATAAGTCGGTACTTGTGGGATGAACCGCCCCGGAGAAGGATCGAAAAGCGAGCCGCAGGACGGCTCGAACCCCCGATTCCAAGCCCTGGAGCACACCCATGTCCGCAACCGCCTCCCCAGCCGCCTCCGCCCCCGTCTCCGTCCTCGGCCTGGGCATGATGGGCACGGCCCTCGCCACCGCCTTCCTGAACGCGGGCCACCCGGTCACCGTCTGGAACCGTTCCCCGGCCAAGACGGGCCCTCTGGTCGCGCAGGGCGCCCTGCCCGCCGACACGCCCATGGACGCGGTGGCCGCGAGCCCGCTCGTCGTCCTGTGCCTGCTCACGAACGACAACGTCGACGAACTCTTCACGGCCCTCGGGGACTCCGTGGAGGGAAAGACGCTGGTCAACCTCACCAACGGCACTCCCGAGCAGGCCCGGACCCTCTCCGCCCGGGCGGAGAGGCTCGGTGCCCGGTACGTCGACGGCGGCATCATGGCCGTCCCTCAGATGATCGCGGGCCCGGACTCGTACGTCTTCTACAGCGGCGACGAGCAGGCGTACGGGACCCACCGCGCGACCCTCGCGGCGCTGGGCGGCACCAAGTGGACCGGCGCCGACCCGGGCCTCGCGGCCCTGTACGACCTGGGCCTGCTGACGGGCATGTACGGGATGTTCCTCGGGGTCGTGCAGGCGCTGGCCCTGGTCCGCACGGAGAAGATCGGCGCCGAGGAGTACGCCGAGCTCCTGGTCCCCTGGGTCACCGCGATGCTCGGCGGCGTCCCGGAGATCGCGCGGGCGGTCGACTCGGGGAACCACCTGACCGACGTCTCCAGCCTGGCGGTGAACCAGTCGGCCTTCCCCAACTTCCTGGCCACGTACAAGGCCCAGGGCGTCAGCCCGGAGCTCTTCGAGCCCTTCCAGGCCCTCCTGGACCGCTCGATCGCCGAGGGTCACGCGACGGACGGCCTGTCCCGCCTGGCGGAGATGCTGGCTCGTTAATCGCTTGCGTGAGAGACGGGCACCCCGGAAACTGTTAGTCATGACTAACGATTCGATGGGGACGAAGCTCGTGGAGTCCGACGACTTCCCGGCCTTAGGCAGGCCGGATGCCGGCCTTGTCCTGATCGCCGAGTGGTACACGGAGGACGCCGAGCGGCAGCGGCTCGTGATGGACACCGTCGTGGACGCCTGGGCCGCGGCCGAGCTGCCGGAGGCGTTCCTCTCCCGCCACTGCCTGATGGGCTCCGACGGCCACACGATCCTCAACTACGCCCAGTGGACGGACTCGGCGGCCCACTACGCCTTCACCGCCGACCCGGCCAACCAGCGGGCCATCGCCGCCTCTGTGCAGGCCGTGACCACGGTGGGCCCTCCCGGCCGCTACACCCACGACCGCGTGGTCCGGCTGCGGGAGGCACCCATACGCACCCTCAGCGCGACCCGCTCCGAGGACGGCGTCGCCCAGTACTTCCACCGCGGCGAGGACGGCAGGCGCGTCCACGTCCTCACGGCCCATGACGACGAAGGGGGCGGAACCGCCCTGCGGTTCCGCCCCTATCGAGGAGTCGTGCGAGAGATCCGGGAAGCCGTCAGACCCCGCGGCTGAGCTTCTGCGCGACCTCGGTCGCCCAGTACGTCAGGATCATCTGCGCGCCCGCGCGCCTGATCCCGGTGAGCGTCTCGAAGATGGCCTTGTCGCGGTCGATCCAGCCCTTCTCCGCCGCGGCCTCGACCATCGCGTACTCACCACTGATCTGGTACGCGGCGACCGGCACGTCCACGGCTTCGGCGACCTTCGCGAGCACGTCCAGGTAGGGGCCCGCGGGCTTCACCATCACCATGTCGGCGCCCTCCTCCAGGTCCAGCGCCAACTCGCGCAGCGACTCACGGACGTTGGCGGGGTCCTGCTGATAGGTCTTGCGGTCACCCTGCAGAGACGACGCGACGGCCTCACGGAACGGCCCGTAGAAGGCGGAGGAGTACTTCGCCGTGTACGCGAGGATCGACACGTCCTCCTTGCCGATGGTGTCCAGCGCGTCCCGGACCACCCCGACCTGGCCGTCCATCATCCCGGACGGCCCGACGACATGGACACCGGCGTCGGCCTGGACCTGTGCCATCTCGGCGTAGCGCTCCAGCGTGGCGTCGTTGTCGACCCGACCGTTCTCGTCCAGGACCCCGCAGTGCCCGTGGTCGGTGTACTCGTCGAGACAGAGATCGGACATGATCACCAGATCGTCGCCGACCTCGGCCTTCACGTCCCGGATCGCGACCTGAAGAATCCCGTCCGGGTCCGTGCCCGCGGTGCCGGCGGCGTCCTTCTTCTCGTCCTCGGGCACGCCGAACAGCATGATCCCGGAGACACCGGCCTCCAGCGCCTCCACGGCGGCCTTGCGCAGGGTGTCCCGCGAGTGCTGCACCACCCCGGGCATGGCGGCGATCGGCCGGGGCTCGCTGATCCCCTCGCGCACGAACGCGGGAAGGATCAGATCGGCCGGGCTCAGCCGCGTCTCCGCCACCATCCGCCGCATGGCAGGAGTCGTCCGCAGCCGCCGCGGCCGCGCCCCGGGAAAGGTTCCGTACGAGTTCATGAACCGAGGCTACGCCCGCGCACCGAGTGCCTTTACCGACCGCCTGTGGGCATAACCCCCACCCCCACACGGGCAGTCGCCCCGCAACCTCCATCCCCACCCCCGTGTGGGCAATCGTCCCGCCCTTACGCACCGAGAGCGGGGCCCTTCACAAGGCCCCGCCCTCGTGGACTTGTGCCCACCCTCCCCCAGACTCCGTCCGGGGGGACCCCCAGCCCTGCGGGACGATTGCCCACAAGCGGTGGACGACCTACGTCGTCCGACGCCTCCGCGCCCCCGGCCTCCGCTCCGACGGCCGCGTCACCGGATCCCCCGCCTCCAGCGCCGCCGCCCGCCGCCGCAGACCGAAGTCCGCCAGCGCCTCCGCGAGCTTGTGCACCGACGGCTCGGGCGAGAGCACGTCCACCCGCAGCCCGTGCTCCTCCGCCGTCTTCGCGGTCGCGGGACCGATACAGGCGATGACCGTCACGTTGTGCGGCTTCCCGGCGATACCCACCAGGTTCCGCACCGTCGACGACGAGGTGAAGAGCACCGCGTCGAAGCCGCCGCCCTTGATCGCCTCACGCGTGTCCGCCGGCGGAGGCGACGCCCGGACCGTCCGGTAGGCGGTCACGTCGTCGACCTCCCACCCGAGCTCGATCAGCCCGGCGACCAGCGTCTCCGTCGCGATGTCGGCCCGCGGCAGGAAGACACGGTCGATCGGGTCGAAGACCGGGTCGTAAGGCGGCCAGTCCTCAAGCAGCCCGGCAGCGCTCTGCTCGCCGCTCGGCACCAGGTCCGGCTTCACACCGAAGTCGACCAGCGCCGCGGCCGTCTGCTCGCCGACCGCCGCGACCTTGATCCCGGCGAAGGCCCGCGCGTCGAGCCCGTACTCCTCGAACTTCTCCCGCACCGCCTTCACCGCGTTGACCGACGTGAAGGCGATCCACTCGTAGCGGCCGGTCACCAGACCCTTGACCGCACGCTCCATCTGCTGCGGCGTCCGCGGCGGCTCGACGGCGATCGTCGGCACCTCGTGCGGCACCGCACCGTACGAACGCAGCTGGTCGGAGAGCGACGCGGCCTGCTCCTTGGTGCGCGGTACGAGCACTCGCCAGCCGAAAAGCGGCTTCGACTCGAACCACGCCAGCTGGTCCCGCTGCGCCGGGGCGCTGCGCTCGCCGACCACGGCTATGACCGGCCGGTGGCCCTCGGGCGACGGGAGCACCTTGCCCTGCTTGAAGACCTGGGCGATCGTGCCGAGCGTCGCGGTCCAGGTCCGCTGCCGGGTCGTCGTACCGCCGATGGTCACGGTGAGCGGGGTGTCCGGCTTACGGCCCGCCGCCACCAGTTCACCGGCCGCGGCGGCGACCGAGTCGAGCGAGGTGGACACGACGACGGTGCCGTCCGAGGCACCGACCTCGGTCCAGCAGCGGTCGTCGGCGGTGCGGGCGTCCACGAAGCGCACATCGGTGCCCTGCGCGTCGCGCAGCGGGACACCGGCGTACGCGGGTACGCCCACCGCCGTGGCCACGCCGGGCACGACCTCGAAGGGGATGCCCTCGGATGCGCAGGCCAGCATCTCCTGACCTGCGTTTCCGTCGAGGCCGGGGTCGCCGGTCACCGCACGGACGACCCGCTTGCCGCCCCTCGCGGCCTCCATGACAAGATTGGTCGCATCCCTCAACACGGGGACACCGGCGGTTGTTTAATCCTCGTTAAAAAACGTCAGCTCAGGCGTGCTCACGCCCGCGCGCGCATGGCCGCGAACGACTTCGAGCACCTCCGGCTCGGCGATCAGGACGTCCGCGCCGGCGAGGGCTTCGACTGCCCGGAGGGTCAGCAGTCCTGGATCGCCTGGTCCGGCGCCGAGGAAGGTGACGCTCCCTTGACCGAAGAAGGCCTGGGACGCGGGGCTGGTGGTCGGGCTGGTGGGGCTCAAAGTGCTCGCTCCCCCATAAGACCGGCCGCACCCTTGGCGAGCATCTCGTCCGCGAGTTCGCGTCCGAGCGCCATCGCCTCGTCGTACGACGCGGGTACGGGACCGGTGGTGGACAGCTGCACCAGCGTCGAGCCGTCGGTGGTACCGACGACGCCGCGCAGGCGCATTTCAGTGACAATCTGCCCGCGGCCGGAATCCTCGGCCAGCAGGTCGGCCAGCGCACCCACGGGTGCGGAGCAGCCGGCCTCCAGGGCGGCGAGCAGGGATCGCTCGGCGGTCACGGCGGCCCGGGTGTGCGGGTCGTCGAGCTCGGCGAGCGCGGCGACGAGGTCGGCGTCGGACGCCACACACTCGATCGCCAGTGCCCCCTGGCCGGGGGCGGGCAGGACGGCGTCGACCGACAGGTGGTCGAGCGACAGGGAGCCGGTGAGCTCCTCCGTCCCGCCGATGCGGTTGAGACCGGCCGCGGCGAGAACCACCGCGTCCAGCTCTCCACCGCGTACGTATCCGACGCGGGTGTCGATGTTCCCGCGGATCGGCACGGTCTCGATGGTCAGCCCGTGGCTGCGCGCGTACGCGTTGAGCTGGGCCGTCCGGCGCGGCGAACCGGTGCCGATCCTGGCGCCCTGCGGCAGCGTGTCGAGCGTCAGTCCGGCACGGGCCACCAGCACGTCGCGCGGGTCCTCGCGGCGCGGAATCGCGGCGATGACCAGCTCGGGGTGCTGGGCGGTCGGCAGGTCCTTCAGGGAGTGGACGGCGAAGTCCACCTCACCGGCCAGGAGCGCGTCGCGCAGTGCGGCGACGAACACCCCCGTACCGCCGATCTGCGCGAGGTGCTCACGCGAGACGTCCCCGTACGTCGTGATCTCCACGAGCTCGACGGGTCGGCCGGTCAGCTGCCGCACGGCGTCGGCCACATGCCCGGACTGGGCCATGGCGAGTTTGCTGCGCCTGGTCCCGAGCCTCAGTGCCCTCTCGGTCATACTCGCCCTCGGTTCTTGACGTCGGCGTCATTCAGGTCGGCCCGGGAGACGGAGGCGACCGTCTCCGGGTCGAGGTCGAAGAGTGTCCGCAGCGCGTCGGCGTACCCGGCACCGCCGGGCTCGCTGGCCAGCTGCTTGACCCGCACGGTCGGCGCGTGCAGGAGCTTGTCGACCACCCGGCGCACGGTCTGGGTGATCTCGGCGCGCTGCTTGTCGTCGAGGCCGGGCAGCCGGCCCTCGAGCCGGGCGACCTCGCCCGCGACCACATCGGCGGCCATGGTGCGCAGGGCGACCACGGTCGGGGTGATGTGCGCGGCGCGCTGGGCGGCGCCGAAGGCGGCCACCTCGTCGGAGACGATCGCGCGCACCTGGTCGACGTCGGCGGCCATCGGGGCGTCGGCGGAGGCGTCCGCCAGCGACTCGATGTCGACGAGCCGGACGTTCGCCATGCGGTGGGCGGCGGCGTCGATGTCGCGGGGCATCGCCAGATCGAGGAGCGCGAGCGGGGCCGTGCGGTCCTTCATCGCGGCCTCGACGGCCTCGCCGGTCAGGACGAGTCCGGTGGCTCCGGTGCAGGAGACGACGATGTCGGCACGTGTCAGTTCGTCGCCGACGGCAACCATCTCGACCGCGCGTGCGGCCACACCCGTGCCTCCGGGCTCGGTCAGGATCTGTACGAGTCGCTCGGCACGGGCGGACGTACGGTTGGCGATCACGATCTCGGAGACCCCGACGCGCGCGAGCGTGGCGGCGGCCAGCGAGGACATCGATCCGGCGCCGATGACCAGGGCGCGCTTGCCGGCGGCCCAGGAGTCGACGTCGGCGCCGTCGGCCAGCTGCTCCAGGCCGAAGGTGACGAGCGACTGCCCGGCCCGGTCGATCCCGGTCTCGCTGTGGGCGCGCTTGCCGACCCGCAGCGCCTGCTGGAACAGGTCGTTGAGGAGCCGGCCCGCGGTGTGCAGGTCCTGGCCGAGTGCGAGGGCGTCCTTGATCTGGCCGAGGATCTGGCCCTCGCCGACGACCATGGAGTCGAGCCCGCAGGCCACCGAGAAGAGGTGGTGGACGGCCCGGTCCTCGTAGTGCACGTAGAGATAGGGGGTCAGCTCTTCGAGGCCGACGCCGCTGTGCTGGGCGAGCAGCGTGGACAGCTCGGCGACACCGGCGTGGAACTTGTCCACGTCGGCGTAGAGCTCGATGCGGTTGCAGGTGGCGAGGACGGCGCCCTCGGCGGCCGGTTCGGCGGCGAGGGTGTCCTGGAGCAGCTTGGCCTGGGTGTCCGCGGCGAGCGAGGCCCGCTCGAGGACGCTGACCGGGGCGCTGCGGTGGCTGAGGCCGACGACGAGGAGACTCATGCCGGCATCACGGCGGGGACGTCCCCGTCGGGTCCCTTGCGTCCGGTGCTCTTGCGCGGGGCCTCGCCCGCCGCGCCGAGGGCCGTGGGCGGCGTGGGTGCGGCGGTGGCCTCGGCCTCCGCCTCCTCGCCCGCCTTGCGCTGCTCGTGGAAGGCGAGGATCTGCAGCTCGATGGAGAGGTCGACCTTGCGCACGTCCACGCCGTCGGGCACGGAGAGCACGGTCGGGGCGAAGTTCAGGATGGAGGTGACGCCGGCGGCCACGAGCCGGTCGCAGACCTGCTGGGCGACGCCGGCCGGGGTCGCGATGACGCCGATGGAGACGCCGTCCTCCTCGATGATCTTCTCGAGGTCGTCGCTGTGCTGGACGGGGATCCCGGCGACCGGCTTGCCGGTCATGGCGGGGTCGGCGTCGATGAGCGCGGCGACCCGGAAGCCACGGGAGGCGAAGCCGCCGTAGCCGGCGAGAGCGGCGCCGAGGTTACCGATACCGACGATGACGACCGGCCAGTCCTGGGTGAGGCCGAGTTCGCGGGAGATCTGGTAGACGAGGTACTCGACGTCGTAGCCGACGCCGCGCGTGCCGTAGGAGCCGAGGTAGCTGAAGTCCTTGCGCAGCTTCGCGGAGTTGACCCCCGCGGCGGCTGCGAGCTCCTCGGAGGAGACTGTGGGTACGGAGCGCTCCGACAGTGCGGTGAGCGCACGCAGATACAGCGGAAGCCGGGCGACGGTGGCCTCGGGGATTCCTCGGCTGCGGGTCGCCGGTCGGTGAGTTCGGCCAGTTGCCACGGTGCTCCTGCGGGATGAGCGGGGCTGCAGGCGGCCGTGTGTCCCAGGACCGCCCCGTCGAATGCAGGCTATGTCTTTGTGAACGCGTGCACAAAGATGGTGTCCGTTTTGTCCGGCCAAAGTGACCGGGGTCACGCGCTCGGTTCGCGCCATGACGGAACCGTGGAACGCGTCAGCCCGTTGAGAACCCGAAGGGGGCAAAACCGCACACTCTCCTCACGATCGCGCCCCCGAACGTCAACAAAACGTCCATGATGGTAGCCGTCTTCCGGTCAACCACCCAGTTCGCGCCGGAGCCGCCCGGCGTCCACACGCCAGAAGGTGTGCTGTTCGCCGTCGACCAGGACCACGGGAATCTGCTCCCAGTACGCCCGGTGGAGCTCCTCGTCCTGAGTGATGTCCTTCTCCTCCCAGCGCGCCCCGGTCTCGGCGCAGACCGCCTCGATCACGGCCCGGGCGTCGTCGCAGAGATGGCAGCCCGGCTTCCCGATCAGCGTCACGGTCCGCGAGGCGGCGACGGGAGCGGCGGGGATGTCCTTCTTCTTCGTCCGTCCAAACATGCCGTCCATTCTGCGCTGCCGCGCGCCGTGCCCCCTCTCTCCAGCTTGCTCCCCCCTTGTCCGTTTAACAGGAGAGTCGCGGAGTGTTCACGCCGCGGCACCCGGAGACGTCGGGAAGTACCGAACAGACTGGCTATGCTCACGACATGGCCGCAATGGGATGGCTCACCCCCCGTAGGCGCTCCGCCACCGCGCGCAGCGTTCTGGCAGGCGAGGCCGCCGCCGAGGCGGCGCGCAAGACCTCGCAGCAGCTCGAACTGGAACGGGAGGCAGCGGCGCGGGCGGAGCCCGCCGAGCCGTCCGTGCCCGAGTTCCCGGTCGTGGGCGACGCCGAGGCAGCCGCCTTCTTCGATCTCGACAACACCGTCATGCAGGGCGCCGCGATCTTCCACTTCGGCCGGGGCCTGTACAAGCGGAAGTTCTTCCAGCGCCGCGAACTGGCCCGCTTCGCCTGGCAGCAGGCGTGGTTCCGGCTGGCCGGCGTCGAGGACCCCGAGCACATGCAGGACGCCCGCGACAGCGCCCTGTCCATCGTCAAGGGCCACCGCGTCTCCGAACTGATGTCGATCGGCGAGGAGATCTACGACGAGTACATGGCCGACCGCATCTGGCCCGGCACCCGCGCGCTCGCACAGGCGCACCTGGACGCCGGACAGAAGGTCTGGCTCGTCACGGCCGCTCCGGTCGAGACGGCCACGATCATCGCCCGGCGGCTCGGCCTGACCGGCGCGCTCGGCACGGTCGCCGAGTCCGTCGACGGCGTCTACACCGGCAAGCTGGTCGGCGAGCCGCTGCACGGACCCGCCAAGGCGGAGGCCGTACGCGCCCTGGCCGCCGCCGAGGGCCTGGACCTGAACCGCTGCGCCGCCTACAGCGACTCGCACAACGACATCCCGATGCTCTCGCTGGTCGGCCATCCGTACGCCATCAACCCGGACACCAAGCTGCGCAAACACGCGAAGGCCCGCGAATGGCGACTGCGCGACTACCGCACGGGCCGCAAGGCGGCCAAGGTCGGCATCCCCGCCGCGGCGGGCGTCGGCGCACTGGCGGGCGGCACGGCAGCCGCGGTCGCCCTGCACCGCCGTCGCCGCTGACTCCAGCCGGCGACGGGGCGCCGACCGCCCGGCGTACCCGGCGCGTCGCACACTGCCGATACGTTTCGGCTGCGATCGCGTGAGACAACCCGGGACCAGCACCGCTCACCCGTACGTGGTCGAACACCACCGCACAGGTCGACCCAGAGGCATTCCCAGCTCCCTACCCAGCAGCGGGCAGGATCACTCGCACACCCGACACTCGGGCACAACAGAGCGCGCGCGCAGTCACACTCGGAAGTAATCCGATCAACAATCGGTCACGAAGTGCGAATGATCTCGCCTACAAGCGGTAACAGGTGTGACGGAATCGGTGATTTCCGCAACTGGGTGTAGCGCTGCCTGTACGAAGCGTTATTCTCCTCAGACGCACAACGGAACCCACACGTCGCCACGACGAGTGAACGGTCCCGCACTGCACGTGATGGAAGCTCTGCCTCTGGGAGTCCCGTGTACCCACACGTCGGGGTTGACGCCTCGGGCCTGGCTACGCTGCGCGCAACGGTCCTCGACCACTTGCGCGGCTTCGTCCCCACCGCGTACGCCGGCCCTGTCCCCGCCTTTGCCTTCGCCGCACCGGCACCCGCCGGTCCTTGCTATGCCCTCGCCGAGAGCGGTGCCGCTGTCGGCAGACGGGGCAGCCGCGGCGGCACCGGAACCTCGACCGCCGCCCGCCGCCCCACCGCCGACAGCGACAGCGCCCGCATGATGGACCTCGTCGAGCGCGCCCAGGCCGGTGAGGCCGAGGCCTTCGGCCGCCTGTACGACCAGTACAGCGACACGGTCTATCGCTACATCTACTACCGCGTCGGCGGAAAGGCGACGGCGGAGGACCTCACAAGCGAGACGTTCCTGCGCGCCCTGCGCCGGATCTCCACCTTCACCTGGCAGGGCCGTGACTTCGGCGCCTGGCTGGTCACCATCGCCCGCAACCTGGTCGCCGACCACTTCAAGTCGAGCCGCTTCCGGCTGGAAGTGACCACGGGCGAGATGCTCGACGCCAACGAGGTCGAGCGCAGCCCCGAGGACTCCGTCCTGGAGTCCCTCTCCAACGCGGCCCTCCTCGACGCCGTCCGCCGTCTCAATCCCCAGCAGCAGGAGTGCGTGACCCTGCGCTTCCTGCAGGGCCTCTCGGTCGCCGAGACAGCCCGGGTCATGGGCAAGAACGAGGGTGCGATCAAGACCCTCCAGTACCGGGCCGTGCGCACCCTGGCGCGCCTGCTCCCGGATGACGCCCGCTGACCCTTCCGCGCCCCCCACACGCGCCCCCCACCGACCGCGACGCGCCCCTCACCCGCACCAACCCCCCCATGCCCCCCGACCCCCGCCCAACTCACAGTCGGTGACGCCTCGATGACGCACTGGTCCGATCATCTTTCGCGCGTAACCCAAGTGCCGCGCCGCTCGTTGTGCGGAATGCAGGCTCCCTGTGGTCACGCCATGCCCGCAGCCACTCACTCTTTCGTGTGGATGCGTTCAAGGTGTGCAACCTTCCGGACACCCCGGGGAGTCGACCGTCATGACGAGAGGAGGTGCCGCCAGTGATCGCGAACGTATCGGCGCACCGGCGGGCGAACGCCTTCGCCCAGGCCCTGGATGATCGGACGCCCGATGACGCGACGGCCGAACAGCCCGAGGCGTCGGCCGAACCGGCCGAGCAAGGGCGGCTGTTGGCTCTGGCGAACGGTCTCGGCGAGCTGCCGAAGCCGGAGATGGACCCCGAGGTCAAGGTGGTGCAACGAGCCCAGCTCGTCGCCGCCATGGAAGCGATGCTCGCGGAGGGGAGCGCGGCCGCGGGCCCTACGGTGCCCGAGCAGCGGACACCGAGCGGACGGGGAGCCCACCGGGCCTCCCCGCTCCGGAAACTACGCCCCCGCTCCCGCTGGTCGAAGGGGCTCGCAGCCGGCGGCCTCACGGTCGGTGTGGCCGCGGGAGCCTTCAGCGGTGTGGCCGCTGCCAGCTCCGACGCCCTCCCGGGTGACTCGCTCTACGGGCTGAAGCGCGGCATGGAAGACATCAAGCGCGGGATGGCCGACGACGACTCCGAGCGGGGCGGGATCTTCCTGGACCAGGCGTCGACCCGGCTCAGCGAGGCCCGCAGGCTCATGGAGCGGGGCCGCGCAGGCGACCTCGACCACGAATCGCTCGGCGAGATCCGGCGCGTCCTCGGCGGCATGAAGCACGACGCCTCCGAGGGGCACCGACTGCTGCGCCAGGCGTACGAGCGGGACGGCGAGATCGGCCCGATGGCCCGGCTCAACTCCTTCGCCCAGGCGCACCGCGACACCTGGAACGGCCTGCGCGACCGGCTGCCCGTGCAGCTCGCCGACGTCGGCAACGAGGTGGAGGGCGTCTTCGTCGCCATAGACGAAGAGGTCGAGCCGCTCCAGGGGATGCTGCCACGCACCCCGGAGAAGGGCGCGGCAGGGACCAGCACCCCGGGCTCGTCGTCGGACCCCTCGCGTACGCAGACCCAGCGACCACCGTCCTCCCCGGCCTCCCCCTCCACGGGCGGCGAAGGCTCCACCCGGCCCCAGCCCTCGGGCTCCGGCTCGGGCTCCCCGGAGAGCGACGGACTGCTGGGCGGCAACACGGGCGGCCTGCTCGACACCCCGCCGGCGGGCATCCCCACGGCACCCTCGGTGGGCCCGTCGACACCCGAGATGCCGGACGTCACGATCCCGCCCCTGCTGCCGGGCCTGCTCCCCGGCCTGGGCATCGACAGCGAGGACGCTCGCTGAGACGACGATGGGGCGCCCCTCTGTGGCGGGGCGCCCCATCGTCGTACCACCGGCAACAGCCGACGGAACCGGCGGCTCAGAAGAACACGGACCTCCGCTGCACGAGCAGCTTGTAGAGCGTGTGCTGGATCTGCTCCCTGACCTGGTCCGTCAGGTTGAACATCAGCATCGGGTCCTCCGCCGCCTCCGGCGGATAGCCGTCCGTCGCGATCGGCTCACCGAACTGGATCGTCCACTTCGTCGGCAGCGGCACCGCACCCAGCGGCCCCAGCCACGGGAACGTCGGCGTGATCGGGAAGTACGGGATGCCCAGCACCCGAGCCAGTGTCTTCGCGTTGCCGATCATCGGGTAGATCTCCTCCGCGCCCACGATCGAGCACGGCACGATCGGCACCCCGGCCCGCAGCGCCGTCGACACGAAACCGCCCCGGCCGAAGCGCTGCAGCTTGTAGCGCTCCCCGAACGGCTTCCCGATGCCCTTGAACCCCTCCGGCATCACACCCACGATCTCGCCGGCCTTCAGCAGCCGCTCCGCGTCCTCCGCGCAGGCCAGCGTGTGCCCGGCCTTGCGGGCCAGCTCGTTGACCACCGGCAGCATGAAGACCAGATCGGCCGCGAGCAGCCGCAGATGCCGCCCGGCCGGATGGTGGTCGTGGACGGCGACCTGCATCATCAGACCGTCCAGCGGCAGCGTCCCGGAGTGGTTCGCGACGACCAGGGCGCCCCCCTCGGCGGGGATGTTCTCGACGCCCTTCACCTCGACCCGGAAGTACTTCTCCGCCAGCGGCCGCACCAGCGACATGAGGACCTGGTCGGTGAGCTCCTTGTCGTAGCCGAACTCGTCGACCTCGTACTCACCGGTCACCCGCCGCCGCAGAAACGCCAGCCCGCCCGCGAGCCGCCGCTCCCACCCGGCCCTGCGCTCCGGCGCCTCCTCGGCGCTCTCCGGGGCCGTCACGGGCCGCGGCGGGAAGACTGTCTCCTCCGGCCCCTGCTGGCCCGGCAGGGCCCGCACGGCGGCGTCCCGAGCCGCCCTGGCGGGCCGCCGCCGCGCCCGTGAACGGTCGTCGTCGAACGGAATGACCTTGGCGTCCGCCATCGTTACCTGGGCTCCTTCTGATCCAGCCGGGCCGCGACCCGGTCCACGGCCCCCGCGAGCGTCTCCGGCGGAAGCAGCCCCGGTCCACGGCTGCGGGCGAAATCCGCGAAGGTCTCGGCCGTCGTGTACCGAGGCGCGAACCCCAGCGTCTCGCGCATCTGGACCGTCGAGACCACCCGGCCGTGGGTGAGCAGCCGGATCTGCTCCGGTGCGAAGTCGGTCACGCCGACGGTCCGCAGCGCGGAGCCGACCCAGGTGACCGCCGGCAGCAGCACCGGGACCGTCGGCCGCCCCAGCCGCCGCGCGCACTGCGACAGCAGCAGCACCCCGTCGCCGGCCACATTGAACGTGCCGCTGTTCAGCGTCGCCCGGCGCGGCTCGCGCGAGGAGAGCTCCAGGACGTCGATGACATCGTCCTCGTGCACGAACTGCAGTCTCGGGTCGTAGCCGAAGACGGTCGGCATGAGGGGCAGCGACAGATACTCGGCGAGCGGGGAGTCCACCCGCGGCCCGAGGATGTTCGCGAACCGCAGCACGCACACGGCCACGTCCGGGCGACGCCGCGCGAAGCCCCGTACGTACCCCTCGACCTCGACGGCGTCCTTGGCGAACCCACCGCTCGGCAGCGATTTCGGCGGCGTCGTCTCGGTGAAGACGGCCGGGTCACGGGGCGCGGAGCCGTAGACGCTCGTACTGGACTTGATCACGAGCCGCTTGATCCGCGGCGACTTCTGGCAGGCACCGAGGAGCTGCATGGTGCCGATGACGTTGGTCTCCTTGATCGACGACCGGCCGCCGGCGCCGAGCGCCGTACCCGTGACGTCCATATGGACGACCGTGTCCACGTCATGCTCCGCGAGCACCTTGGCGATGGCCGGCTGGCGGATGTCCGCGCGGACGAATTCGGCCCCGCCGAGATCGTGCGTCGGCGCGACCGCGTCCACGGCGACCACCCGGTCCACCTCGGGATCCCGCTGGACCCGACGTACGAAACGGCCTCCGAGATGCCGAGCCGCACCGGTGACGAGCACGACCTTTCCCAAGATCAGCGCCTTCCGTCGGTCTCTCCCCCGAGTTCTCCCCCGGGGGGCCTGTGCGCCACCGTAGCGCCTTGTTGTTGCGCTGCGATGACTGCCGTGGGCAACCAGGTCGAACCGCGTCGAAAAAAGGCGTGGGCCCCCCCCCCCCACGGGGGGGGGGCCCCCCCAAGCCAAAAAAAACCACCGTTAAACCCACACGGAAAAAGTTTATTGACAGGGAAAAAGAGAGGCGGATAGGCTCAG
>NZ_JBHWBS010000049.1:49233-53976 GCF_042735655.1 Streptomyces sp. NPDC059567
CCACCGGAACGGTGGGGGGCCACGCTCGACGCACAAACAGCCGTCGTTACAGCCGTCGCTTACTTCTTGTTGCGACGCTGAACGCGGGTGCGCTTGAGCAGCTTGCGGTGCTTCTTCTTGGCCATCCGCTTGCGCCGCTTCTTGATAACAGAGCCCACGACTACCCTCGCTCACTTCTCTTCACTCGGTGCGGGGCGTCTGGGCCCACACGACCTACGAGGGCTTAGCCTACCGGCCCGAGCGCCGCACTTGTAATCCGAGGGGCGGACTGGCTCCCGACCGCGCGCCCTCTACGCGGTCTCCACCCCCACGAAAGACTCCCTGAGGTACTCGTGAACCGCCTGTTCCGGGACCCGGAAGGACCTGCCCACCCGGATCGCCGGCAGATGACCGCTGTGCACCAAGCGGTACACGGTCATCTTCGACACTCGCATCACCGAGGCGACTTCCGCCACGGTCAGAAACTTGACCTCGTTGAGAGGTCGATCGCCAGCAGCCATGACCCACCTGTACCTTCCGCACACGACGCCCACCGGCTTCCCCTCCGGTGACCCTGCGTCGCTGTGCGCTCACGCTCCAGACTAGGGGCGTGTGGTACGAGTGGGGAAGAGGAGCAGCCATCGGCCGTTTACCGTGACAGACTCGCTCGATTGAGTACATAGCGAGTAAGCGGCCGGTAGTAATCGGACCGCACCCCGTCATCAAGCGGAACGGCCACGGAGACCTGCCCCTCCGCCTCACCGACGAACAGCGCGGGATCGTCCGTATCCGCCAGACCGATGGCCTCGAAACCCAGCTGACCTGCACCGCAGACCCAACCGTGGTCCCCGACGACAAGCTCGGGGAGCGGCCAGCCACCCTGCACGGCACCCTCGAGAGCGACCCTAACCGGCAGCGGCGAGTGGGTGTGCGCCCCCGTCTCACGCCCGGTTCCCGGCAGACCCGGTTCTCGCACCAACGCGACACCGCGTACGTAGTCGAGGGTGTACGTGCGTAGACCGAACCGGGTCGTTATGTCGACACATCGCCCCTGCGCGGGTGTGAGAACAAGACATCCCGCCGCCGACAAAGCGTCTGCGAGCCCGGCGTAGAACCCGAGCAAACGGTGCGGATGCCCCGTTCCGAACAACACCGGAGCCCGCCGTCCCGCCGCCTCACCCAGCCGCGCGGCGAACGCGTCGAGCCCGCCCAACGTCCGCTCCGGATCGATGACATCGGGCCCCGAACGGTGCGCCGGATCCCTCGACACCCCGCACTTGTCGGCCATCAGCCGTAACAACTCGCCCTCGCCCCACCCCCACTCGGGGTCGAGCCCCAGCATCACCCGCGGATCCCGCGCGGCGAACAGCCGGTAGCTCCGCAGGCTCTCCTCCCGCGAGGTCGCCACCGTCCCCGCCAACCCCGCCGCCAACAAATGCGCCCGCAACGCCCCGGTACTCAGCACCCCATCGATGCTGCCCGAGCCGACCCGACAGCGGGTCAGAACACCTGGGAGACCCCACAGTTGGCGTAACCACAGAACACCGGGGTCCTACGGCAGCAGCCCCCTGAGCGGAAAGGCCGCCCGCCGCGTCGCCAGGATCGCCTGGTCCAGCCGGTCCGCCGGGTCGTACCCCTCCTCCCAGTCCCGCCAGCCCACCGGCCACCGGCCGTCCGTCATCCGCATCGGCCCCGGCTGCCGCGTCCGCGCGTACACCAGATCCCGCCAGGACGACGGAATCACCGACTCGGGATCGACCTCCGCATGCCCGGCGATCCCCACCAGATGCGTCCACGACCGCGGCACCACGTCCACCACCGCGTACCCGCCGCCACCCAGCGCGACCCACTTCCCGCCGTCCACATGCGCATGCGCGAGCTCATGGCAGGCCACCTGCACCGCCCGCTGCGCGTCCAGCGACACCGCCAGGTGCGCCAGCGGATCCTCGAAATGCGTGTCCGCGCCGTGCTGCGTCACCAGCACCTGCGGCCGGAAATCCGCCAGCAGCTCCGGTACGACGGCGTGGAAGGCCCGCAGCCACCCCGCGTCCCCGGTCCCCGCCGGCAGCGCCACATTCACCGCGGAACCCTGCCCGGCACCGGTGGCACCCGTCTCCTCCGGCCACCCCGTCTGCGGGAACAGCGTCCGCGGATGCTCATGCAGCGAGATCGTCAGAACCCGCGGATCCTCCCAGAACGCCGCCTGCACCCCGTCCCCGTGGTGCACGTCCACATCCACGTACGCGACCCGCTCCGCACCCAGCTCGAGCAGGCGGGCGATGGCCAACGACGCGTCGTTGTAGATGCAGAACCCGGACGCGCTCCCCGGCATCGCGTGATGCAGCCCGCCGGCGAAGTTCACCGCATGGGCGGCCTCGCCGCGCCACACCGCCTCAGCCGCACCCACCGACTGTCCGGCGATCAGCGCGGACGCCTCGTGCATCCCGGCGAAGGCCGGATCATCCACCGTCCCGAGCCCGTACGACTGATCCGCCGCCCTCGGATTCTCCGAAGCGGCCCGCACCGCGGCCACATAGTCCTCACGGTGCACCAGCCGCAGCGTCGAATCCCCCGCGGGCTTCGCCGCCACCACGTCCACGGCCCGATCGAGCCCGTACGCCCGCACCAACCCCATGGTCAGCGCGAGCCGTACCGGATCCATCGGATGCTCGGACCCGAAGTCGTACCCCGTGACAGCTTCATCCCACATCAACAGTGCGCGGCCGCTCATGCCCGCCACCGTATCGGGCCGGTTGAGAACCGAACGACGTGGCATACGCCACCGTCACCAGGACCAGCACCATCGGCACCAGCATCGCCCCCCGGTAGCTCCAGGCGTCCCCGAGCGCCCCCACCAACGGGGACCCGATCAGGAACCCCACATAGTTGAAGACGTTCAGCCGGGCCACGGCCGCGTCGCTCGCCCCGGGGAACAACCTGCCGGCGGCGGCGAAGGTCTGCGGCACGATCACACTCTGCCCGAGCCCGAGCACGGTGAACCCGGCCATCCCCACCCACGCCCCGGGCGCCACCGCCACGACCGCGAACCCGAGCGCGGCCAGCACGGCCCCGCCCCGCACGACCATGGCCGCCCCCAGCCGCCGCACTCCGAAGTCACCCACCGCCCGCCCGAGCAGCGTGGTGACCATGTACGCGTTGTACGGCACGGTCGCCAGCTCCTCCGAACTGCCCAGCACGTCCTGGAGGTACTTGGCACTCCAGTTGGAGACGGTCGAGTCCCCGATGTACGCGAACGTCATGACGAGACACAGCGGCAGCAGCAGCTTGAAGGAAACCCCCACGCCGCCCTTCGTCTCCCCGCCCCCGGGCAGCTCCGCACCATCGGCCGGCGCCACCCCCGGCGTGTACCACCGGCTGCCGACGAGCGCGGCAGGCAACAGGACTGCCACCACCGGCAGATACGAGACGAACAGCGGCAGATGCCAGTGCGCACCCGCCCACGCCAACGAGGCACCCGCGATCCCGCCCAGGCTGTACGCGGCGTGGAAACCGAGCATGATGCTCCGCCCGTACGCCCGCTGCAGGCTGACCCCGAGCATGTTCATCGACGCGTCCAGCGCACCGACCGCGAGCCCGAAGACCCCGAGCGCGACGGCGGCCTGCCACAGCTCGCTCCCCGCGCCGACCCCGAGCAGCGCCAGCAGGACGAGCGGCTGCGCCCACCGCAGCACCACTCCCGGCCCCACCCTGGCCACCACCTTCTCGGTGCCCACACTGGCCACACCGGCCAGGATCGGCACGGCGGCCAGGAAGACGGGCAGCAGCCCGTCCGAGATCCCGTACCGGTCCTGGATCGCCGGTATTCGGGTCACAAGGAGCGCGAACGTCACTCCCTGCACGAAGAAACTGACCGCCAGGGATCCCCGCCCACGCCGCAACCGCGCATCCGTCATGGCGGCACAGCGTAGGACCCGGGTCTACCCATGGGTAGATGGATCACCTGCCCAATATCGCCGGCAGCTCGTCCATTCTGCCGAAGTACCCGGTGGCGCCCGCGAGCTTCTCCTGGGACGTCATCGCCGTGAACCCGTACACGTCCATCCCGGCCGCAAGCGCCGCCTGGACCCCGAGCGGGCTGTCCTCGACCACGACGCACCGCTCGGGCGTCACCCCCATCTGCTCAGCGGCGTAGAGGAACAGGTCGGGCGACGGCTTGCCGCGCCCGACGTCCTCGGAGCTGAAGATGTTCTCGTCCCGGAACCAGACGTCGAGCCCGGCCTTCCGGTGCCCGACCCGGATCCGCTCATGGCTGCCCGAGGAGGCCACACAGTACGGAACTCCGTCGTCGACGAGCCCCTTGAGCACGTCCCCGGCCCCCGGCACGGCCTCCAACTCCCGCTGGAAGGCGGCGAAGACCCGCCCGTGGAACGTCTCGTCGAACTCCGCCGGCAAGCGCTGCCCGGTCCGTTCCTCGACCAGCTCATGGATGCGGTGCATCGCGGACCCCATGTAGTCCCGCACGGACTCCTCGTACGTGGTGGGGTGCCCGACCTCCGTCAGATAGCCGGCCAACAGCTTGTTGGAGATCGGCTCGCTGTCCACAAGCACACCGTCGTTGTCGAAGATCACCAGGTCGTAGCGCATGGGCTCCAGTTTAGAACGCAAAAATGCCTCAACCCCCGGACAGAGTCCGGGGGTTGAGGCTAAAGATTGTTCGGCGGCGTCCTACTCTCCCACAGGGTCCCCCCTGCAGTACCATCGGCGCTGAAAGGCTTAGCTTCCGGGTTCGGAATGTAACCGGGC
>NZ_JBHWBS010000050.1:0-28486 GCF_042735655.1 Streptomyces sp. NPDC059567
CGCCCCCGCCCGCGGGGCCCCCCCCCGGCCCGGGCCCCCCCCCCCGGGGGGGCGCGGGCCCGGGGTTCCGCGTTCCCGGGTCCCGCGCGCCGGGGTTCCCGCAGGGCGGCCATCCGCGTTACCGGCGAGTAGGTCTGGGGTGTTTTGACCCGGGATACCTGCCCTCGGGTCCTTTTTCGTCCCAGGGGGCGGGCGCCGGGCGGGCCGGAGCCCCGGAGCCGGTTAGGCTCTTGGCGCAAGGCCAAAGCGACCCTGCACAGCAAGCGTCACATCTAGCGTCACATCCCAGAAGGAGATGCTCGTGCCGTCCATCGACGTCGTCGTAGCCCGGGAAATCCTGGACTCCCGAGGCAACCCCACGGTCGAGGTCGAGGTCGGCCTCGACGACGGCAGCACCGGTCGTGCTGCTGTTCCGTCCGGTGCCTCCACCGGTGCGTTCGAGGCCATTGAGCTCCGTGACGGAGACAAGAACCGCTACCAGGGCAAGGGCGTCGAGAAGGCCGTCCTCGCCGTGATCGAGCAGATCGGCCCGGAGCTCGTCGGCTACGACGCCACCGAGCAGCGCCTGATCGACCAGGCCATGTTCGACCTGGACGCCACGGACAACAAGGCCTCGCTCGGCGCCAACGCCATCCTCGGCGTCTCCCTCGCCGTCGCGCACGCCGCGTCCGAGGCCTCCGACCTCCCGCTCTTCCGCTACCTGGGCGGCCCGAACGCGCACCTGCTGCCCGTTCCGATGATGAACATCCTGAACGGCGGCTCGCACGCCGACTCCAACGTGGACATCCAGGAGTTCATGATCGCGCCGATCGGCGCGGAGTCCTTCTCCGAGGCCCTGCGCTGGGGCACCGAGGTCTACCACACCCTCAAGGCCGTCCTGAAGACGAAGGGCCTGTCCACCGGCCTCGGCGACGAGGGCGGCTTCGCCCCGAACCTGGACTCCAACCGCGAGGCGCTCGACCTCATCCTGGAGGCCATCAAGCAGGCCGGCTACGTCCCCGGCAAGGACATCGCGCTGGCGCTCGACGTCGCCGCGTCCGAGTTCTACAAGGACGGCTCGTACGAGTTCGAGGGCAAGTCCCGCTCGGCCGCCGAGATGACCGAGTACTACGAGGAGCTCGTCTCCGCGTACCCGCTGGTCTCCATCGAGGACCCGCTGTTCGAGGACGACTGGGCCGGCTGGAAGGTGCTCACCGACAAGCTGGGCACCAAGGTCCAGATCGTCGGCGACGACCTGTTCGTCACCAACCCGGAGCGCCTGGCCCGCGGCATCGAGGAGGGCACCGCCAACGCCCTGCTCGTGAAGGTCAACCAGATCGGTTCGCTGACCGAGACCCTGGACGCCGTCGAGCTGGCCCAGCGCAACGGCTTCAAGTGCATGATGTCCCACCGCTCCGGCGAGACCGAGGACGTCACCATCGCCGACCTGGCCGTCGCCACCAACTGCGGCCAGATCAAGACCGGTGCCCCGGCCCGCTCCGAGCGCGTCGCCAAGTACAACCAGCTCCTGCGCATCGAGGAGATCCTCGACGACGCCGCGGTCTACGCCGGCCGCAGCGCGTTCCCGCGCTTCAAGGGCTGACACCGGCTCAAGGGCCGTCCAGCCCGTCGTACATACGTCCCCGCATCCGGTCCCGTACCGTGTGCGGGGACGCACGCTTTACGGCGCAGGAAAAGGGGAGGCGACACGACATGGCCGCGAAGGACCGGGACCGGTTCTCGACCGCGACCCGGATCAGGCTGCTCGGTGAGCAGACCGCCGCCCGTGTCTACCGCTCCCAGACCCGCCGCCAGGCCCGCCGCTCGCGGCTCACCGGCCGCGCGGCCTTCCTCGCCCTGGTCGTCTGCTCGCTGGTGGTGGCGCTCGCCTACCCGATGCGGCAGTACGTCTCCCAGCGCGGCGAGATCGCCGAGCAGGAGCGCCAGGCCGCCGAGGCCGCCGCCCGGGTCGAGGAGCTGCGGGACGAGAAGGCCCGCCTCCAGGACCCGGCCTACGTCCGCCGCCTCGCCCGCGAGCACCTGCACTACGTGCTGCCCGGCGAGACCGGCTTCACCGTGAACGACCCCGAGGCCGAGCGCGCCCGGCGCGAGGAGCAGAGCACGGCCGACCGTCCCTGGTATTCCGACCTCTGGGACGGCGTCGACCGGGCCGACGCGAGCCGTTAGCGCTCCGGCGCGAGATGATGGGCCCACACCTCGGGCCCGGCCGGCCCCACCGCGGGCCGGTCCGTCCCACGCGACCGGAGCCGACCGCCCGGACCAGACCGCCCCCGACGAGAAGACAGACGCAGGCATGGAAACGCCCCCTCCGCAGACCGCACGCACCGAGCCCGCCGACGCGGACGTCGCCGCCTTCGAGGCACAGCTCGGCCGCCCGCCCCGGGGGCTGCGCGCCATCGCGCACCGCTGCCCCTGCGGCCACCCGGACGTCGTCGAGACCGCGCCGCGGCTCCCGGACGGCACGCCGTTCCCCACCACGTACTACCTGACCTGCCCCCGCGCGGCCTCGGCGATCGGCACGCTGGAGGCCAACGGGGTCATGAAGGAGATGCAGGCGCGCCTGGGCACCGACCCGGAGCTGGCCGCCGCCTACCGGGCCGCGCACGAGGACTACATCGCCCGCCGCGACGCCATCGAGGTCCTGGAGGGCTTCCCGAGCGCCGGCGGGATGCCGGACCGGGTCAAGTGCCTGCACGTCCTCGTCGGCCACTCGCTGGCCGCGGGCCCCGGCGTGAACCCGCTGGGCGACGAGGCGCTGGCGATGCTGCCGGAGTGGTGGGCCAAGGGCCCCTGCGTCACGCCGTGCGGGGACGAGAAGGAGTCCGCCCAGTGACCAGGGTCGCCGGAATCGACTGCGGTACGAACTCCATCCGCCTCCTCGTCGCCGACGTCCATCCCGAGACGGGCGAGCTGATCGAGCTGGACCGGCGGATGACGATCGTCCGCCTCGGGCAGGGCGTCGACAAGACCGGGCGGCTCGCGCCCGAGGCGCTGGAGCGGACCTTCGCGGCCTGCCGCGAGTACGCGGCCGTCATCAAGGAGCTGGGCGCCGAGAAGCTCCGCTTCGTGGCCACCTCCGCCTCCCGCGACGCCGAGAACCGCGACGACTTCGTCTCCGGTGTGCTGGACATCCTGGGCGTCGAGCCCGAGGTGATCTCCGGCGACCAGGAGGCCGAGTTCTCCTTCACCGGCGCCACGGCCGAGCTGCACGGCACGGAGAAGTACCTCGTCGTGGACATCGGCGGCGGCTCGACCGAGTTCGTCGTCGGCAACCGGCACGTCGAGGCCGCCCGGTCCGTCGACATCGGCTGCGTACGGCTGACCGAGCGGCACGTCCGCAGCGACCCGCCGGCCGCCGCCGAGATCGCCTCGATCCGCGCCGACATCCGCGCCGCCCTCGACCTGGCCGAGCGGACCGTCCCGATCCGTGAGGCGCAGACCCTCGTCGGGCTCGCCGGCTCCGTGACCACGGTCGCCGCGATCGCGCTGGGGCTCGAGGAGTACGAGTCCGAGAAGATCCACCACTCCCGGATCTCGTACGAGAAGGTCGAGGAGATCGTCAGGTCGCTGCTCGGCTCCACCCACGCCGAGCGCGCCGCGATCCCCGTGATGCACCCCGGGCGGGTCGACGTGATCGTCTCCGGGGCGCTCGTCCTGCTGGAGATCATGGAGCGGACCGGGGCCCGCGAGGTCGTCGTCAGCGAGCACGACATCCTCGACGGAATCGCACTGTCCGTGGCATAACGGGCACCCGGCGACACGTCCGGAAACGGTCCGCCGAGAAAGTTCGTGAAGTTCTTCACAAGGAAAAGGGCCCTGATGGGGGCCGTGGAGGGCCTTCAAGGCCTCCAACACCCCTGTCGGGGCTCTTTCGTAGGCGGGGAGCCTTGTTCGCTCGATGTTTCCATCGCGTGAACGGGCCCTGTGGTTCAGCGTTAACGACAGCTCTCCGGGCCAGTTCAGTAGGGGTGAACAACGTTCACCCCCGCACCCTGGTTCCTTTGCACGACCATGACCTAGGTCACGTGGGCGGCGGAGTGTAGCAGAGGTCCCCCGAGACCTTGTGAAGGGGCGCACGAGCGACCCCCCTGGGAGGGGTGGATACTCGGATGCATGAGCACCACGGAGCGTCCCAGGATCCTCGTAGTAGGCGGTGGGTACGTAGGCCTGTACGCAGCACGACGCATTCTGAAGAAGATGCGTTATGCGGAAGCGACCGTCACGGTCGTCGACCCGCGCTCGTACATGACGTACCAGCCCTTCCTCCCCGAAGCCGCCGCAGGCAGCATCTCGCCGCGCCATGTCGTCGTCCCGCTGCGACGCGTCGTGCGTGGAGCCGAGGTGCTCACCGGTCGCGTCACCACCATCGATCAGGACCGCAAGGTCGCCACGGTCGCGCCGCTCGTCGGCGAGGCCTACGACCTGCCGTTCGACTACCTGGTCATCGCGATGGGCGCGGTCTCCCGCACCTTCCCGATCCCCGGCCTCGCCGAGCAGGGCATCGGCATGAAGGGCGTGGAGGAGGCCATCGGCCTTCGCAACCACGTCCTGGAGCAGCTGGACAAGGCCGACTCGACGACCGACGAGGAGGTCCGCCGCAAGGCGCTGACCTTCGTCTTCGTGGGCGGCGGCTTCGCCGGCGCGGAGACCATCGGCGAGGTCGAGGACATGGCCCGCGACGCGGCGAAGTACTACACCAACGTGAAGCGCGAGGACATGCGCTTCATCCTGGTCGACGCCGCCGACAAGATCCTTCCCGAGGTCGGCCCGGAGCTGGGCCGCTGGGGCAAGGAGCACCTCGAGGGCCGCGGTGTCGAGATCTACCTCTCGACGTCGATGGACTCCTGCGTCGACGGCCACGTCGTGCTGAAGAACGGCCTCGAGGTCGACTCCAACACGATCGTGTGGACCGCGGGCGTCAAGCCCAACCCGGCGCTCGCCCGCTTCGGCCTCCCGCTCGGCCCGCGCGGCCACGTGGACGCCCAGCCGACCCTCCAGGTCACCGGCACCGACTACATCTGGACCGCCGGCGACAACGCCCAGGTTCCGGACCTCGCCGCCCGCAAGGCCGGCGTGGAGAACGCCTGGTGCCCGCCGAACGCCCAGCACGCGCTGCGTCAGGCGAAGGTCCTCGGCGACAACGTGGTCTCCGGCATGCGGGGCTTCCCGCAGAAGGAGTACTCGCACTCCAACAAGGGTGCTGTGGCGGGCCTCGGCCTCCACAAGGGCGTCGCGATGATCGTCATGGGCAAGATGAAGATCAAGCTCAAGGGCCGTCTCGCCTGGTACATGCACCGTGGCTACCACGGCATGGCCGTGCCGACCTGGAACCGCAAGATCCGCGTCTTCGCCGACTGGACCCTCGCGATGTTCCTCAAGCGCGAGGTCGTCTCCCTCGGTGCGATGGAGACGCCGCGCGAGGAGTTCTACGAGGCGGCCAAGCCCGCTCCCGCTCCGGCCGCCGCCGCCGCGAGCCAGGAGAAGGCCAAGGCCTCCTAGTTCCACCGCAGTACACCCCCGTAAGGGCCGTCCGCCATCCGTGGTGCGGACGGCCCTTCGGCATGCCCGCCGGAGTCTCCCGCGAGTCCGCCCGGGTGTTTTGCCGAGTCGTTGCGCGCCGACGGGACGAAAATCGCCTACGGAGGGTGTTTACGTGGTGACGAGCATTTCTGGGGCACGACATCACGGAGGTGTGCACCATGGCCGACGCCGCATTGCGGCTGACCACTCTCGCGGAGGATCTCCTGGGGGCCCCGCTCCCGGTACGTCTGCGTGCCTGGGACGGCAGCGAGTCCGGCCCCGCGGACGGCCCCGTCCTGATCGTCCGGCAGCGCCGCGCCCTGCGCCGGCTGCTGTGGAAGCCCGGCGAACTGGGCCTCGCCCGGGCCTGGGTGAGCGGTGAGATCGACGTGGAGGGGGACCTCTACGAGGTCCTGGACCGGCTCGCGGGGCTGATCTGGGAGCGCTCGGAGGAGACCAGGAGCGCCCTGGAGTCCGTACGCGACCCGAAGCTGCGCGCCGCGGCGGGCGCCCTGCTGAAGCTGGCCGGGCCTTTCCCGCCGCCCGCGCCGCCGGCCGAGGAGATGCGCCGGCGCACGGGCTCCCGCCACAGCAAGCGCCGCGACAAGCAGGCGATCAGCCACCACTACGACGTGGGCAACGACTTCTACGAGCTGGTCCTCGGGCCCTCGATGGTCTACTCGTGCGCGTACTGGACGGACGGCGGGACCCTGGAGGAGGCCCAGCGCGACAAGCTGGACCTCATCGCCCGCAAGCTGAACCTGAAGGAGGGCGACCGGCTGCTCGACGTCGGCTGCGGCTGGGGTTCCATGGCCATCCACGCGGCCCGCGAGTACGGCGCCCAGGTCGTCGGCATCACCCTCTCCCGAGAGCAGGCGGCCTTCGCCCGCAAGCGGATCGCCGAGGAGGGTCTGACCGACCGGGTCGAGGTCCGCGTCCAGGACTACCGGGACGTCAAGGACGGTCCGTACGACGCCATTTCGTCCATCGGGATGGCCGAGCACGTCGGCGCGGTCCGCTACCGCGAGTACGCCGACATACTGCATTCCCTCCTCAAGCCGGGCGGCCGGCTGCTCAACCACCAGATCTCCCGCCGCCCCGAACCGGACGAGGCCGCCTACCAGGTGGACGAGTTCATCGACGCGTACGTCTTCCCGGACGGCGAGCTGGCCCCGATGGGCCGCACGCTCACCACCCTGGAGGACGCCGGCTTCGAGGTCCGCGACGTGGAGGCGATCCGCGAGCACTACGCCCTCACGCTGCGCCGCTGGGTGGCCAACCTGGAGGGCGACTGGGCGCGTGCCGTACGGAACACCTCGCCGGGCCGGGCGAGGATCTGGCGGCTCTACATGGCGGCATGCGCGGTCGCCTTCGAGCGCAACAGGATCGGGGTGAACCAGTTCCTCGCGGTGAAGACACCGGAGGCGGGCGCCTCGGGCGTGGCGCTGCGGCCGCGGGTGTGGAACGAGAAGCCGTAAGCGCTGCTGACACGCTGAAGGGCCGGGCTCCCGCGGGGGAGCCCGGCCCTTCGGCGTGTACGTCGTACCGGAGTTACTCGGTCTTGATCGCGGTCAGCATGTTCAGCTTGGCCGCGCTGCGAGCCGGCCACAGGGACGCGAGGACGCCGACCAGTCCGGCCAGGACCAGGAAGATCCCGATCCGGTCCCAGGGCAGGACCAGGGCGTAGCCCGGCAGGCTGCTCTTGAACGTCTCGCCGATCGCCCAGCCGAGGAACGAGCCGAGACCGATGCCGACCACCGCGCCGAAGAGCGAGATGACCACGGCCTCCAGACGGACCATCCGCTTCACGCGGCGCCGGTCCAGACCGATCGCCCGCAGCATGCCGATCTCCTGCTGGCGCTCGAAGACGGACATGGCCAGGGTGTTCACGACGCCCAGGATCGCGATGATCAGGGCCATCGCCAGCAGGCCGTACATGATGTTCAGGAGCATGTTGATCTGGCCGCCGAACTCGTCACGGATGTCCTTCTGGTCCATGACCTTGATGGCCGGGTTGTCGCCCATGGCCTTCGCGAGCGCCTTGTCGTTGGCCGCCGAGGCGCCGCCGTCCATCGAGACGAAGATCTGCGGGATGTACGTCTCCTGCTCGTGGGCGGTGATGGTCTTCGCGTCGATCAGGACCGGCGAGACGAACTCGCTGTCCTTGAAGATCGCGCCGACCGTCAGCTTCCCCTTCTGCTTGTCCCCGTACTCGACCGGCAGCGTGTCGCCGACCTTCCAGCCCTGCTTGGTCGCCGTCTTGTCGGCGACCGCGATCTTGCCCTCGCCGAGCGAGCCGAGCGAGCCCCTCACGGTGTCGAGCTTGATGAGCCGCTCGACGTCGCCCGGGGTGACACCGGAGGCCGAGACGTCCTTGCCCTTCAGCGTGAACCAGCCGGCCATCTGCGGCGAGACGGCGACGGCGCCCGGGGCCTTCTCGATCGCGGCGAGCGCGTCCTGGTTCATGCCGCCGCCGCTGGCCATGGTGACCATGTAGTCGGCGCGGATCTGGTCCGTCGTCATCTTGTCCAGGGCCGTGCCGACCGTCGTGCCGAGCACGGTGAGGCCGGTGACCAGGGTCAGACCGATGGCGAGCGCGGAGGCGGTGGCGCCGGTACGGCGCGGGTTGCGGACCGCGTTGAGCCCGGCGAGCTTGCCGGAGACCCCGAAGAGGCCGACGAAGAGCGGGCGGATCAGGGCGATCACCGGGCGGGAGAGCAGCGGGATCAGCACGATCACACCGATGAGGGTGGTGAAGGCACCGCCCGCGATGAACATCCGGCCGTCCTCGCCGCCCTTGCCGGCGCCGAGCACGATCAGGACCGCGCCGAGCGCGGTGATCAGGGCGCCGATGGAGTTGCGGACCACCAGGGACTTGGTCGTCGCGGCGGCGTGGACGCTGCTCATCGCGGCGACCGGCGGGATCTTCGCGGCGCGGCGGCCGGGCAGCCAGGCGGCGAACGTGGTGATCAGGATGCCGACGGCGAGCGCGGCGATCACCGGGGTGCTGCCGAGGACCAGCGGGCCGCCCGGCACCTTCAGGTCGAAGGCGTTCATGCCCGAACGGAGCCCGACGGCGAGCCCGATGCCCAGGACGTAGCCGACGACCGAGGCGACCAGACCGACGAGGCCGGCCTCGACCAGGACGGAGCGGGTGATCTGCTTGCGCGAGGCACCGACGGCGCGCATCAGCGCGAGCTCCCTGGTGCGCTGGGCGACCAGCATGGTGAAGGTGTTGGCGATCAGGAAGACGCCGACGAAGAGGGCGATGCCGGCGAAGCCGAGCAGCACCTGCTTCAGCGCGCCGAGTCCGGCCTCGATGTCCTTGGCCTGCTGGTCGGCGAGCGCCTGGCCGGTCTGGGCCGTGGCGGCCTTCGGGACGACCTTCAGGACCTCGTCCAGAAGCTTGTCGGCGTCCGTGCCGGGCTTGGCGACGACGATGGCGTCCCGGTAGAAGCCCTGCTTCACGTACTGCTTCTGCGCGACGGAGTTGTCGAAGAGGACCAGGCTGCCGCCGGCCTGGACCGCGCCGTCCTCGGTCGTGAAGATGCCGGAGAGGGTGTACTCCTTCACCGGGCCGTTGGTGGCGACGCGGACGGTGTCGCCGACCTTGTAGCCGCCCTTGGCCGCGCTCTCCTTGTCCAGCGCGATCTGGCCGTCCTGGAGCGGGCCCGCGCCCTGGGCGAAGTCGTACGCCCGGTCCTTGCCGTCCGCGCCGGGGGCGAAGTTGGTGCCCTTGTTGGACCAGCCGACGCCGATCAGCTTGCCGTTCTTGTCCGGCACGCCGGCGAATCCGTCGACGCGCCCGGTGACGGAGGAGACGCCGTCGAGCTTGGCGACCTTGTCGAGCACGGCCTGCGAGAGACCGGGCGTCTTCGCGGCCTCTTCGGGGCGCGGGTACATGGTGACGGCGACGGCGACGTCGTCGTAGCTCTTCGCGGACTGGTTGCGGAAGGCCTGGGAGAGGGTGTCGGTGAAGACCAGGGTGCCGGAGACGAAGGCGACGCCGAGCATGACGGCGAGCACGGTCATCAGCAGCCGGGCCTTGTGCGCGAGCACGTTGCGCAAGGCGGTACGGAACATGTGTGTGTCCTGGAGTGGGGCCGGCGCCTGCGGCGGGCCGGGAAGTGAGAGGGCGGGGAGAGCGGGGCGCACACGGCTCGTGGCCGGGCGCCGTCACGGTCCCCGCGTGGGCGGGGCTCCGGGGCCGGGCCCCGGGACGGCGCGGTGAGGCGCCGCCGCCTCAGCTCGTGCGGCCCTTGGCGTCGAAGGCCTTCATGCGGTCCAGCACGCCGTCCGCCGTCGGGGCGATCATCTCGTCGACGATCCGGCCGTCCGCGAGGAAGATCACCCGGTCGGCGTAGGACGCGGCGACCGGGTCGTGGGTGACCATGACGACCGTCTGGCCCAGCTCCCGTACCGAATTGCGCAGGAAGCCCAGCACCTCGGCGCCCGAGCGCGAGTCCAGGTTTCCGGTCGGCTCGTCACCGAAGATGATCTCGGGGCGGGAGGCGAGCGCGCGGGCCACGGCGACGCGCTGCTGCTGGCCGCCGGAGAGCTGCGTGGGACGGTGGCTCAGCCGGCCGGACAGGCCGATCATGTCGATGACCTTCTCCACCCACTGCTTGTCGGGCTTACGGCCTGCGATGTCCATCGGCAGCGTGATGTTCTCCAGGGCCGTCAGCGTCGGCAGCAGGTTGAACGCCTGGAAGATGAAGCCGATCTTGTCCCGGCGCAGCTGCGTGAGCTGCTTGTCCTTCAGGGTGCCCAGCTCGGTGTCGCCGAGGCGGACCGAACCGGAGCTGAAGGAGTCCAGGCCGGCGACGCAGTGCATCAGGGTGGACTTGCCGGAGCCGGACGGGCCCATGATCGCGGTGAACTCGCCCTGGCGGAAGTCCACGGTGACCTGGTCGAGGGCGACCACCTGGGTCTCGCCCTGTCCGTAGACCTTCGACAGATCCGCGGCGCGGGCGGCCACCGCGGTGGCGCGGGACACGGTGGGGGTGGTGGTCACGAGGGGACTCCTGTCACTGCGGATGTTCGGGAACCACTCCATCGTGTCGAGCGTTGAGGCCCCGAGCGTCCGTCCACATGCCCGTTCCCGGGGCAGCCTGGAGTCGGACCGGGGGGCCCGCCCCTCCTCCTGAGGTATGACAGGACCCCTGAGACGCCCTCCGGAGCGCGGACCCGGCCATGTCCCCCGCGGGCGATGTGACATAGATGCGGCGAGTTTCCGTCATTCCGGCGTACGCGCCTTTGCGCCTGCGACCCCTGTCACAGTTCGTCAGATGGGCCCCCACCTGCACTGACACACCCTCAGACGTCAATAAAATAAGACAACATCGGGCCAGCGTTCCGCTGAACGGGGGAAGCGTCCCGATAGGCTCATGTGCCAACGCGGAGCCGCGCGCCATGCCCGGGTGGTGGAATGCAGACACGGCGAGCTTAAACCTCGCTGGCCTTCGGGCCGTACCGGTTCGAGTCCGGTTCCGGGCACAGCTCACCCCCCATCGACCGCCGGGTCTCTCTAACGATCTCGGAAAGATCCTCCCCGAGCACTAGGGAGTTTCTTTTGCTTCCGCATTACTCTTGACGCAAGGCCGCGCAGTGCGGCCATGGAGGAGTGAGATGAGGAGCAGCAACCCGGTCTTCTCGCGACGGGGGTTCAGCCGCGACAACGGCTACGCCGGCTTCAACGCGCAGCAGCCGCAGGCCGGGGGCCCCGCCGTCGGAACCAACCCGTACGCCCAGGACTCGGCGAACCCGTACGCGACCAACCCGTACGCGCAGGACACCCAGCTCGGCGCCCCGCAGCAGACGCGCGGCGACGTGATGACGATCGACGACGTCGTGAGCCGTACGGCCATGACGCTCGGCACGGTCGTGGTCACCGCCGCCCTCGCGTGGTTCCTTCTGCCGGTCGACGAGGCGAACCTCGGCAAGTCCTACGGCATCGCCGTCGGCGCCGCCCTGGTGGCCTTCGTCCTGGCGATGGTGCAGTCCTTCAAGCGCAAGGCCTCGCCCGCGCTGATCCTGGCCTACGCGGCGTTCGAGGGTGTCTTCCTCGGCGTGATCTCGGCCACGGTCTCGACCTACATCTCGCCCGGTGTGGTCGCGCAGGCGGTCCTCGGCACGATGGCGGTCTTCGCCGGCGTGCTGATCGCCTACAAGATGCGCTGGATCCGTGTGACCCGCCGCTTCTACGGCTTCGTGATGGCGGCCGCGATCGGCTTCATCCTGCTGATGGCGGTCAACGCGATCTTCTCGCTCTTCGACGGCGCCGGTGACGGCCTGGGCTTCCGCAGCGGCGGCCTCGGCATCCTCTTCGGTGTCATCGGCATCATCCTCGGTGCCTGCTTCCTCGCCCTCGACTTCAAGCAGGTCGAGGACGGCGTGACGTACGGCGCTCCGCGCGAGGAGTCCTGGCTGGCGGCCTTCGGCCTCACCCTGACCCTGGTGTGGATCTACCTGGAGATGCTGCGCCTGCTGTCGATCCTGCAGGGCGACGACTGACGCACGGCTCGTGTGTGACGAAGGGCCCGTCCGGCTTCCGCCGGGCGGGCCCTTCCGCGTTCTCAGCCCTTGAGCGCGGCGTCCAGGAGCACCCGGGCCGCTTCCTTCGCCTGGGTGGCCGGCTCGGGGGAGCCGTTGATGCCGGCGACGGCCATGGCGCCGTTGGCGAGCAGCGCCAGCTGGTCGGCGAGCTCCGACGGTGCGCCGAGGGCGTTCGTCTGCTCGGCGAAGTAGCCCCGGAGGGCCTGCTTGTGGCCGCGGGCGATGTCGGCGACGTCCGCCGAGATGCCGCCCATCTCGCCGAAGGTGTTGATGAAGGCACAGCCCCGGAAGCCGGGGTCGGCGAACCAGTCGCCGAGGTAGTCGAAGACCGCCAGGGCGCGCTCGTACGGCGTGCCGGCGTGCGCCGCGCCGTGGGCGGCGATGGCCTCCCGTACGGCTGCGTCGCGGTGGTTCAGGACGGCCCAGACGAGATGGTCCTTGGACGGGTACAGCTGGTAGAGGCGCTTGAGGGAGACGCCGGACGCGGTGCGGATGGCGTCCATGCCGACCGCCTGCACCCCTCGCTCGTCGAAGAGGGCCTCGGCGGCCTCCAGGAGCCGTACCTCGGCGGTTTCCGTGTCCATCGCCCGATCACCCCATCAGTGGAGAATCATCGTTCTCTCACTGTACCGGGGATGGGGAACGATGGTTCTCCCCATCGGCTCCGCCCTGCCGGGGCGGGCCGAAGGGGGCCCGTGCGGGCGGGCCCCCGTGCGGAGTGTCAGAGCAGCCGGCGGGCCGCTCGCCGAAGGTCGTACTCGTGGATGATCGCCTTCGCGTGGCCGTACGCGAGGTCGTGCTCGCCCCGGAGCCAGCTCACCTTCTCCTCGAAGCGGATGAGGGAGGGGCCTTCCTCGACGGTGCGAAGCCAGTCGGAGACTTCACGACCGGTGCAATGGGGGATGCGGGCGAGCAGGTTGCGATGGGTCTCTTCGGAGAATGCGTGGGACATCGGCGCCTCCGGACGCGTGTTGCCGTGTGCTCCTTCCCGTCACCGTGCCTGAGTGCCGGGCCGTTGGCAACAGTCCCCGGAGGGCGCGTAGGGTCGCGCCGTGCTTGATACGAGTGAACTGACCGCCGTCGTCGAACGGTTCGCGGACCGGCTGCGGGCCGCCCCGCAGAGCCGCCTCCAGCGTGGCGCCGCCGCCGAAGGGCTGGAGCTGGCCAGGGAGTTGGCGCTCTTGGCGCAGCGGATCGAGGAGCCGGAGGACGCCGGGCGGATCATGCCGGACGCCGGCGTGTTCACGGTCGCCGACCAACTCGTCGTGGCCGGAAACGATCTGGCGGAGATTCTGCGAACGGCCCCGGCCGGCTCCCGGGAACGGGAACTGGGCGAGGCCGTGAGGCTGGTACGGGAGGCCGCGGAGCGGTCGGGGCTCTGACGGCCCCTGGGGGCTACAGCGAGGCGATCACGCGGTCGGCGAGGATGTAGACGTTCTCGTCGTCCGCCTCCCCGAAGGAGAACGTCAGGGCGTACGCCCCCGAGACGCCCGAGCCGCCGAGCAGGACCGGCGTACGACCGGCGTGCAGGGCGTCCGCGAGACGCTCCGCGGTCTCCCGGTGACCGGGGGTCATGCAGAGGGTGGTGCCGTCGGCGAAGACGTACACGTCCAGCGTGCCGAGCGGCCCGGGGCGCACGTCGGTCAGCGCGGTGCGCGTGTCGGCGAGCTCCTCGAGGCGGGCCACCGTGCGCTCGTGGTCGGTGACCACGGGCGTCTGGACCGGCACGAAGTCCGGGTGCGAGGGGTGGCGGCGGCGGGCCGCGGCGAGCTCCGGAGAGTCCTCGGCGTACTCGTTCAGCTCGGGGAACTCGTCCAGGACGCTGTCGGCGCCGGGGCCGTCCAGCGCGGCGGCCTCGGCCTCCATCGCCTCCAGGGCCATGGCCTCCAGGCCCACGAAATCGGCCTGGCGCGGCACGTAGAAGGGGCCGTCCTCGGCGGATCCGCCCAGGCCGCCGAGGAGCGACGGGGCGTCGGCCGCGTCACGGGCCTCCTGTGCCGCCCAGAACGCACGCGCCTCGGCGAGCTCGCGCTCGCGCTCCTCGGCCAGCGCCTCGGCGACCGCGGCCCGTATCTCGGACGCGGGCGTCTGGCGTGCCTGGGGTACGGACACCCCGTGGGCGGTGGCGAGTTCGCTACGCAGAGCGGCGACCTGCTTACGGAGACCGTGGGCAGCGTGCAGGGCGGCGGCGCCCACGGCCGTGGCGGCGGCCGTGGTCACCAGCAGGGCAAGAGACATGGCGCTCACTGACGTACTCCCGATTCCGAGTCGATCCCCCCGACTTCCTACATCAGCTTGTCGTGGGAGTGCGCCCCCTGTCAGTGCATTACGTCACGAAATGGACAGGTATTTGGGCCAGGTGTCTAGTCCCGATGTGGTTGTGACCTGCGGGAACGACTCTCCCCCGGGACATAGGTCACATCCTGGGGGAGATTCGGTCACGGCTAGGACGCGACGGGGTTAGCCGAGGCGTCTTCTGGGCTTACTGCAGGCGCCCGATGGGTCGGCTCAGGCGCTCAGCTCAGCCGCTCGCTTCTTTGCTCACGCTTCCCTTCGCCACCGCTGCGGGCAGGTGCCGCCTTCGTTCCTCAGGCGACCCCTACCCTCCGCTACGGCTCAGCTCAGCCGCTCGATGACCATGGCCATGCCCTGGCCGCCGCCGACGCACATGGTCTCCAGACCGAACTGCTTGTCGTGGAACTGGAGGCTGTTGATCAGGGTGCCGGTGATGCGGGCACCGGTCATGCCGAAGGGGTGGCCGACGGCGATCGCGCCACCGTTGACGTTCACCTTGTCCAGGTCCAGACCCAGGTCCTGGTAGGACGGGATGACCTGGGCGGCGAAGGCCTCGTTGATCTCGGCGAGGTCGATGTCGCCGATGGTCAGGCCGGCGCGCTTGAGGGCCTGCTTGGACGCCTCGACCGGGCCGAGGCCCATGATCTCGGGGGAGAGGCCCGAGACGCCGGTGGAGACGATGCGGGCGAGCGGCGTCAGGCCGAGCTCGCGGGCCTTCGTGTCCGACATGATCACGAGCGCGGCGGCGCCGTCGTTGAGCGGGCAGCAGTTGGCGGCGGTGACCAGGCCGTCGGGGCGGAAGACGGGCTTGAGGCCCTGCACGCCCTCCAGGGTGACGCCGGCGCGCGGGCCGTCGTCGGCGGAGACGACGGTGCCGTCCGGGGTCGTCACCGGGGTGATCTCGCGCTCCCAGAAGCCGTTCTTGATGGCCTGCTCGGCGAGGTTCTGCGACCGTACGCCGAACTCGTCCATCTCCTGGCGGCTGATGCCCTTGAGGCGGGCCAGGTTCTCGGCGGTCTGGCCCATGGCGATGTACGCGTCCGGGACGAGGCCGTCCTCGCGCGGGTCGTGCCAGGAGGAGCCCTCCGAGGCGGCGACGGCGGCGGTACGGGCCTCGGCCTCGGCGAAGAGCGGGTTGTGCGTGTCGGGCAGGGAGTCCGAGTTGCCCTTCGCGAAGCTGGAGACCATCTCGACACCGGCCGAGATGAAGACGTCGCCCTCGCCGGCCTTGATGGCGTGCAGCGCCATGCGGGAGGTCTGCAGGGAGGAGGAGCAGTAACGGGTGATCGTGCAGCCGGGGAGGTGGTCCATCCCCATCTGGACGGCGACGATCCGGCCCAGGTTGTTGCCCTGCTCGCCACCGGGGAGGCCACAGCCGAGCATCAGGTCGTCGATGTCCCGCGGGTCCAGCTCGGGGACCTTGGCGAGCGCGGCCTGGACGATGGTCGCGGTGAGGTCGTCGGGCCGCAGGTCCTTCAGGGAGCCCTTGAAGGCCCGGCCGATCGGGGAGCGGGCGGTCGAGACGATGACGGCTTCGGGCATCACGGCTCCAGGAGGATGCGGGGTGGACGGACTGAATGCGAAGCTACCTGCACGTACGGCACGGGTCACCGCCCAGACGGTGTGACGCGGACCTCTTTTCTAAGCGAGCGCTCAGTTCGGGTGCGTGGCGCGCACTCTCGCCCCTCCGCTGAAGCCAATTGTCCCGCCGGGGGGCCGCAGGGTCACACCCCCGGCGCTCCGTTGTGGAAGGCAACCGGGGGCCGCGGTCTCGTACCCGCCGTCAGGGGCGGTGGACCTCCTCCGGGGACGGGGTGGGCTCCGGTGCGGCCGGGGGCGGCTCCGCGAGGCGACGGCGGCGGCGGTGCTTGAGCAGCGCCCACGGCGCCCGCGCCCCCGTGACCTCCGTGCCCGCTTCCTTCGCCGCCTCCGCCGCCGCCTTCGCCACCGGCAGCATGTTCTCGTGACGGTCCGGCTCCAGGCGGTCCGTCTCCGGCCACACGCCCAGCACCGCGCACACCGTCGGCAACACCGCCATCGCCGCCGTCGCGTACCCCTCCGCCGACGGGTGGTAGTTGTCCGCCCCGAACATCTCCCGGGGATTCGCCGCGAACTCGGGACCCAGCAGATCCCCCAGCGACACGGTCCGCCCGCCCTGCTCCACCACCACGATCGTCTGCGCCGCGGCCAGCTGCCGCGACACCCGCCGCGCCAGCCACCGCAGCGGCTGGTACACCGGCTCGATCGTCCCCAGATCCGGGCAGGTCCCGACGACCACCTCCGCCCCGGCCGTCCGCAGCCGCCGCACCGCCGCCGCCAGGAGCCGCACCGACTCCGTCGCCGACATCCGGTGCGTGACGTCGTTCGCCCCGATCATGATCACGCACACGTCCGGCGGCCCCGCCGGAGCCGCCATCAGCAGCGACACCTGGCGCTCCAGGTCGTCCGAGCGCGCCCCCGGCAGCGCCACGTTCCGCAGGTTCACCGGACGCTCCGCGACCGCCGCGAGCCCCGAGGCCAGCAGCGCCCCCGGCGTCTGACCGACCCGGCGCACCCCCTGCCCCGCCGCCGTCGAATCACCCAGAAGGGCCAGCCGCAGCGGGGGCGAGGCCGGATCGGTGGTCTCGAAGGAGCGGCCGTACAGCCCGTCCGCCCCCGGTGGCAGCGGCGCCACCCCACCCCCGACCGTCCTCTTCGCGAGCTGCACCTCGGCCAGGAGCACGCCCACCGCCGCCGCACCGAGCAGCCCGATGCTCCCACCGCCGTACGCCGCGCCCGCCGCGATCCGCCGTGCCACCCTCGCCCTCGACATGGGGGCAGTCACCTCCTTCAAGCCGTTCAGGATGTAACTGCCCCGTAACCCGCTCCGACTACGCATACGCTGGCTTCACCATTACGGAGACCCCGGAGATTACGGTGCAATTCCACGACTCGATGATCAGCCTCGTCGGCAACACCCCGCTGGTGAAGCTCAACAATGTGACAGCGGGCATTCAGGCCACCGTCCTGGCCAAGGTCGAGTACTTCAACCCGGGCGGCTCGGTCAAGGACCGCATCGCCCTGCGGATGATCGAGGCGGCCGAGGAGAGCGGTGCTCTCAAGCCTGGCGGAACCATCGTCGAGCCCACGTCCGGCAACACCGGCGTCGGGCTCGCCATCGTGGCCCAGCAGAAGGGCTACAAGTGCATCTTCGTCTGCCCCGACAAGGTGTCCACGGACAAGATCAACGTGCTGCGGGCCTACGGTGCGGAGGTCGTGGTCTGCCCCACCGCCGTCGACCCCGAGCACCCCGACTCGTACTACAACGTCTCGGACCGGCTCGTCCGTGAGACGCCCGGCGCCTGGAAGCCCGACCAGTACTCCAACCCGAACAACCCCCGCTCGCACTACGAGACCACGGGTCCCGAGCTGTGGGAGCAGACGGACGGGAAGATCACCCACTTCGTCGCGGGCATCGGCACCGGCGGCACCATCTCCGGCACCGGCAAGTACCTGAAGGAGGTCAGCGGCGGCACGGTCCAGATCGTCGGCGCCGACCCCGAGGGCTCGGTCTACTCCGGCGGCTCCGGCCGGCCGTACCTCGTCGAGGGCGTCGGCGAGGACTTCTGGCCCACCGCCTACGACCGTGACGGCACCGACCGGATCGTCGCCGTCTCCGACAAGGACTCCTTCCAGATGACCCGCCGCCTCGCCAAGGAGGAGGGCCTCCTGGTGGGAGGCTCCTGCGGCATGGCGGTCGTCGCCGCGCTCGAGGTCGCCAAGGACCTCGGCCCGGACGACATCGTGGTCGTGATCCTGCCGGACTCCGGCCGCGGCTACCTCTCCAAGATCTTCAACGACGAGTGGATGGCCGACTACGGCTTCCTGGAGGACACCTCCTCCGCCACCGTCGCCGACGTGCTGCGCCACAAGGAGGGCGGACTGCCCTCCCTCGTCCACATGCACCCGGAGGAGACGGTCGGTCAGGCCATCGAGGTGCTGCGGGAGTACGGCGTCTCCCAGATGCCCATCGTCAAGCCCGGCGCCGGCCACCCCGACGTCATGGCCGCGGAGGTCGTCGGCTCGGTCGTCGAACGCGAGCTCCTCGACGCGCTGTTCACCAAGCGGGCCTCCCTGGAGGACCCGCTGGAGCGTCACATGAGCGCCCCGCTGCCGCAGGTCGGCTCCGGCGAGCCGGTCGCCGACCTGATGTCCGTGCTCGGCGAGGCGGACGCGGCGATCGTGCTGGTCGAGGGCAAGCCGACGGGCGTGGTGAGCCGTCAGGACCTGCTGGCCTTCCTGGCGAACGGCGGGACCAAGGGCGCCGCGAAGTAGCCCGAACCGCTCGTCGAGCGGGCGTTCGCGCAAACGGTACGAGCGCGACACGTACCCGCAGCACCCGCTTAACACGCGTCCGGCACATTGGTGGTTGTCGGCGTCAAGGACTACGGAGCGGCTCCCGGACTCCTGAAGACGCCGCCGGACGCGGAGACCGGCCCTGACCCGGGCCCGTGTCCCTCGCGGGGACCGCCGTCGTCCCGCCCCCCGGCAACGGGGGTGCGGCGGTCCCCGCGCTACGCACCGTTCCCGCTAGAAATCCTGGGTGTCGTCGCGCCTCGGCAGCCGGCCCCGGAACGCGTGGACGAAGTTCACGCCCACGATGCCCAGCCAGGCCACGATCAGGCCCTCCAGGTTCGCCTGGCTGACGGCGATCGCGGAGAGCGGGATCGCCAGGACCAGCGAGATGATCCCGAAGCCGTAGCGCTCGCCGAAGCCCTCCACGCCCGAACCGGGCGGCCGGACCCCGCGGGCGCTCGCCACCTGCTGCTCGGCCAGCCGGCGCCGCACCTGGCGCTCGACCGTGGTGTCCAGGCTCTGCTCCACCTTGCCGAGGAAGGACTCGATCAGAGCCGCCTCGTACTCCGTACCCAGCTCCCGCCGGGCGTGCAGGGTGGCGTCCAGCTCGCTCTTGAGCTCGGCGGTGCGGTCGGGGTCGCGCGTATCCATGCTCGCCACGGTAGGGAGCCCCGGCCCCTCACGTCAGTAGGGCTATCCCCCGCTTTTTCTTGCCCTGCTGCATATCCTCATGCAGAGTTCGAGGAGGATGAATAGACCAAAGGGGGACGGCGTGAGCGACAGCCCGGCCGGACGGCTTCAGGCGCTCTTCGAAGGGCACCGGCTGACACCGACACAGCGGCGCATCGCGCACTGCATGGTGCGCAGGGCCGGCGACGTGCCGTTCCTGTCCAGCGTGGAGCTGGCCGAGCTCGCCGGTGTCAGCCAGCCCTCCGTCACCCGCTTCGCCGTCGCCCTCGGCTTCGACGGCTACCCCGCCCTGCGCCGCCATCTGCGCGAGGTCGCCCCGGAGCGGAAGCCCGCGGGGGAGACGAGCGAGCACAACGAGTACCAGCAGGCCGTCCTCGCCGAGATCGAGAACCTCCGCCATCTCGCCGAGATGCTCGCCGACCCCGCGCCCGTCGAGCGCGCCGGGCGGCTGCTCGCCGCCTCCCGGCCGCTGCCGGTCCTCGGCCTGCGGGCTGCCTCCTCCCAGGCCCGCGGCTTCGCGTACTTCGCCGCCAAGGTCCACCCCGACATCCGCCTCCTCGACGAGGGCGGCTCGATGCTCAAGGACCGCGTCGACGCGGCCGTACGGGCCGGGGCGACGGCCCTGCTCTGCTTCGCGCTGCCGCGCCACCCCAGGGAGGTCGTGGAGGCCCTGGAGTACGCGCGGGCGGCCGGACTGACCGTCGTGACGGTCGCCGAATCGGCGTTCGCGCCCGTCGCCGCCCACAGCGACCTGCTGATCCCCGCCGCTGTCGGCACCGGGCTCGCCTTCGACACGGCCTGCGCTCCGATGCTGCTCGGCCGGGTGCTCCTGGAAGCGATGGCGGACGAGTTGCCGGATGCCCAGGCGCGCCTCGAGGAGTTCGACGCCAAGGCGGCCGAGCGGGGACTGTTCGTGGAGTAGGGTCCGGACCGTTCCCGGTGCCGGGGATCAGACCTCCAGGTCGGACTCGATCCGCTTCAGCTGGTGGCGGGCCATCGCCAGGTTGGCGCGCGTCTTGTCCAGCGCCAGGTACAGGAACAGACCGTTGGTGCCGCGCCCCTTGAGCAGCCGGAGCAGGTGGTACTGGCCGCCGAGCGTGATCAGGATGTCCTCGATCTCGTCCTTGAGGCCGAGCATCTCCATCGTCCTGACCTTGGCGCGGACCACGTCCGTGTTGCCCGCGGCGGCCACATTGAGGTCGAGTTCCTTGCTGCTGCCGATCGTGCCGAGGGCCATGCCGCTGGTGTAGTCGACCAGCGCGGCGCCGATGGCGCCCTCGATGGCCATGGTTTCCTTCAGGGAGGTCTCGGTGTTCGCCATGGGTGTCGCACTTCCTATTCGCATGGTGGTTGGGATCAGTTCAGGTCTCTGCGTTCCAGGGCCCCGTCGACCAGCTCGCCTATCCGGGCGCTCGACCGCCGCGCCTCCAGATGGAGCCGCCCCACGTTGATCCGGGGCTCGGCGAGCAGGGTGAGGACGGCGGAGCCGCCGGCCGCGTACGTGGCGACATAGCCGTTCTCGCCGCGCACCAGCAGCTCGCGGAAGCCGCCCTGGCCCGTGGAATCGGTCAGCCGCTGCCCGACGCCGAGCGCCGCGGCCGTGAGCGCGGCCACCGCCTCGGCCTCGTTGTCGACCGTGTCCTGGGCCAGGACCAGGCCGTCGGCGCTCGCCGCGAGCGCCCCGGTGAGCTGGGGCAGTCGGGCCCGCAGCCGTCTCAGCTCGCCGAGCACCTCGGCCTCTGCCGACATCAGTTGTCTCCTCTCGGCGCGCATGCGCAGGGCACGCCTCATCACAGGCTTGCCTCCAGGGCGTCACGGAGCCGGCGCAGCAGGGCGATGTCCGGATCCACCGCGACCTCGCCGACCCAGGCGGGTACGGCGGGCTGGGCGGCCGGTAAGGATTCGAGCGGGGTCTCGACGAGGCCGGCGGCCGCCAGGCGGCGGATGTCGAGCAGTGTGTGGAAGGCCGGGCGGCCGAGCAGCCGGGCGATGTCCGCCGGGGTGCGGGTCCCGTCGGCGGCGGCCAGCAGGGCCCGCTGGCGCAGGCCCACCGTCTGCCCGGGGGCGGGGGCGCGGGGCACGACGGGGGCGGTGTCCACGGCCCCGTACGGCCAGACGCTGTCCAGCAGTTCACGGCGGCGTACGGTCTCGCGCTCGACGGCCTCCGTGGAGACCGGGCGCACCGGGCCGAACCAGTGGGCGACGCCGTAGCGGAAGCGGGTGGGGCCGCTGGCGGGGGCGAGCGCGAAGAACGCCGCGTCGAAGACGGCGCCGAGGTGGCATATCTGGAGCTCGCCGTCGTGCAGCCGTCCGCTGTCCACCAGGAACCGGCCGACCTCGCGGCGCGCCCCGGCCCGGTTGACCGCCTCGTCCCAGCCCTCGCGGGGCAGTCGTCCGCCGGCCGTCAGCAGGACGTCGAGTCCGGGCGCGGCGGGGCTCTCGGCGTGCACGACGCGGCCGTCGTCGAGGTAGAGGGTGCCGTGGTCGCGCAGCAGGGCTCCGGTGGCGCGTTCCGCGGCGAGACGGGTGAGCATCGGCGAGACGGTCATCCGAGGACCAGCCTTTCGGCGAGGTCGCGCAACCGGATCCGGGCCATGGCGAGGTTTCCGGTGTCGCGGTCGATCCACAGGTGCAGGAAGACGCTGCTGTCGAAGGCCGTCTCGACGAAGCGGAGGACGTGGTAACCGCCGCGGGCGGTGACGATCAGGTCCTCGACGGGCGGCCCTTTGGGTAACGTTTCGTCGTGCAGGGGGCCGCTGGCGAAGGAGTCGTACTCCGCCGCCGCACGCGCCAGTTCGGCCGCCTCCGCCGCGGTCGTCTCGTGGTCGCCGACCGGCGAGTCGCCCGCCGTGCCGAGGGCGAGTCCGCTGGTCCAGTCGACCAGCCAGGCCCCGCGTGCGCCCGGCAGGCTCATGGCCTCCAGCAGGCACTCGTCGATTCCGGGCACGCGGGTTCCCCTCCCGATGCGGCGTGCGGGCGTACGGCAGTGACGGAGACGTTACTCAACGTTCCGGTCGGGGGCAGGAGTTCTGGCATTTTCCATCGGAACATGCCGTCGGCTTGCTTGAATTCGCCCTCGGAGTGCCGTTTCCTGGCCGACTCGGTCCCTCTCGCGTACGCGCAGGACGACCTTGGCCGCGCTCGCCCGTTACGGTCAGCCGGTGAAGGGCATGGGACCGAAACGGCCCCATGCGACGAAGGCGGCCAGGGTGAGGTAGATCAGGTCGCCGGCGATCGTGGCCTTCTCGCCACGGCGCAGACGCATGGTGACCGCGCAGGCGAACAGCAGAACGAGTCCGGTGGCGGCCAGCGGCACCAGCACCGGCGCGATGTCGAGCCCCGCGGGCAGAATCAGGCCGACCGCAGCCAGCAGCTCGACGGCGCCGATGGCCTTGAGAGCGCCGGGGCTGAACTCCAGGACCCACTGCGCGGAGGAGCCCATCGCGGCCAGTTTCTCCTGCGGCACGAACATCTTGGAGCTGCCCACGAGGCAGACAGCGGCGAGCACTCCGGCGGTGATCCACAGCGCGATGTTCATCATCAACTCCCTGATCGAGGACTTCCGCACCCGAGACGTGGCAGCGATTCGGCCTGTGACATGCCCGGACCCGGACAGCGGAGAGACATGGGTCACACCGCGCCATGTCACAGGAGTGACGGCCACCTCGTCTCGGGGAGTGAAGGCATCGACGAACGTGGAGGAGCACATGATGGACGCGCGATTGAACTACTTCGCCAACCCGACCGCCGGCAAGGCCCTCAAGTACTTCATGTCGGCCGGCCGGGAGCTGAAGCAATTGCCGCTGCCGGCCACGACGCAGGAGTTGGTGGCGCTGCGCGTGAGCCAGATCAACGGCTGCGCAGTCTGCATCGACATGCACACCAAGGAAGCGGCCGCGGCCGGCGAGAGTCCGGTGCGGCTGAACCTGATCGCGGCCTGGCGGGAAGCAACGGTCTTCACCGAGGCCGAACGCGCCGCGCTCGCGTTGGCGGAGCAGGGGACCCGGGTCGCGGACGCGGCCACCGGGGTCGGCGACGAGGTGTGGGAGCGCGCCGCCCAGCACTATGACGAGGATCAGCTCGCGGCCCTCGTGCTGCTGGTCTCGTTCATGAACGCGGTGAACCGGCTGAACATCATCACCCAGCAGCCGGCCGGCGATTACCAGGTCGGCCAGTTCCACTGATCCGCCACCGCACGCTGGCCCGGGTCAGGCCTGCCGGGGCCGGGACGCCATGATCAAGGCCGTCAGGTCGGTCGCGGCGCGAACGTTGTCCGCTCCGCTCACACATCGGATGATCTTCGAAGGATGCCTCGTCGGCGGGTCCGGCCGGGCACTCGGACCGCAAGGGGGAGTCGGCGTGAGCAAGGTCGAGGAGTTCGAGGAGCTGCGGCCGCTGCTGTTCTCGATCGCGTACCGGATCCTGGGCAGCGTGGGCGAGGCGGAGGACGCGGTGCAGGAGACCTGGCTCCGCTACGACGCCTCGACCACCCGGCCGGAGTCGGTCAAGGCGTTCCTGTCGGCCACGGTGACCCGGATCGCCATCGACGTGCTGCGCTCCGCCAGGGTGCGGCGGGAGGAGTACGTCGGACCGTGGCTGCCCGAGCCGCTGCTGGACGATCCGTACGAGGACCCGGCCCGCGCGGCGGAGCTGGCCGACTCGGTGTCGATGGCAGCGCTGCTGCTCCTGGAGCGGCTCAGCCCGCTGGAGCGGTCGGTGTTCGTGCTGCGGGAGGTCTTCGCCTTCGGCTTCGACGAGATCGCCGCGGCGGTGGGACGCTCAGAGGCGGCGTGCCGGCAGCTGCTCGTACGGGCACGCCGGCACATGAACGAGGGACGGCCCCGGTTCGAAGCGGACCGCCAGGAGCGGCAGGAGCTGGCGAGGCGGTTCTTCGAGGCTCTGGCGCAGGGAGACGTGGACGGGCTGCAGAGTCTGCTGTCGGCCGATGTCCAGCTCGTCGGGGACGGTGGTGGCAAGGCCCCGCAGCTGGCCAGGGCGGTCGCCGGCGCCGAGAACGTGGCCAGGCTGCTCGCCACCGTCTACCCGCTGATGGCGCGGGTCGACATCACGTTCGAACCGCACGAGGTCAACGGCCAGCCGGGCGCGCTCTTCCGCGACCGCGACGGCAAGGTCCTCCACATCCTCGCCCTCGACGTGCTCGACGGGCAGATCCAGACCATCCGCTCGGTCATCAACCCCGACAAGCTCGGCCACCTCGGCCCGGTCGCCGACGCCTGGGCCGTCGATCAGGAAGTGAAGCGGACCCGCAGGCAGACGCAGTGACCTCCCCAGCAGCCTGACAGGGCACGACCGAACAGTCTCGTCGCCCGGTGCGGGCCCTCCGGATACGGACTGTGCCGGGCGAGCGTCCATGGCGGACGGGCGTCAGTGGCGGCGCTCCACCGACGCCGCCACGTCGTCCAGGTCCTTCGCGAGCGCCCGGCTCACCGCCTTGGCGCCGAGGCCGCTCAGCAGCTTGGCGAGGAACCCCATGCGGCTGCCCTCGGCCGGGCTCGCCGAGAACGTCATCCGTACCGTCGTCGCACCCGTCCCGTCCGGCCGCAGCGCGATCTCCGAGACGTAGTGCATTCCGTGCGAGTCGGCCACCGTCACATAGCGGTCCGGCGGCTCGGCCTCGGTCACGGTCATCTCCTCCGTGGCCTCTTTGCCCATCATCCGCCGGGTCTCGCGCCAGCGGGTGCCCACGCCGAAGGCGCCCTCCGTCAGCACCTCGACCCGCTCCACCCCGCTCAGGACCCGCTCCATGTCCTTCAGGTCCGTCAGCGCCTCCCAGACGGGCCCGGGAGAGGCCGCGATCCGGCGTTCGACGACGACGCTCTTGGTAGCCATGGATCCATCGAACCACCGGGTCCGGACATGCGCCCGCAGTGCTACGGCAGCAGGGCGTCCGTCCGGTCCCCGCCCGCCTCGGCGACGATCTCGTCGAGCGTCTGCGCCGCGCGCACGGTCGCGAACGACACCGTCCCCTCGTCGTCAGTGACGGTGAAGCCGTGCACGGCGGGCCGGGGCAGGCTGTTGTACGCGTAGTGGTGGGCGAAGTAGTACGCGCCGGTGTCCGGCACCGCGACGATGTCGTCCGGCCGCAGCAGGGGCAGCGGGCGGGCGGTGGCCAGCAGATCGCCGGCGAAGCAGGCGGGTCCGGCCACGTCCTGGACGGTCTCCTCCCCGCCGCCGGGCCTGCCCTCGGAGTCGTACGCGAGGATCCGCAGCGGCCATGAGGCGGGGTCGTAGACGGTACGGGTGGCCAGCTGGACCCCCGCGTGGGTGACGGCGATGGGGCGGCCGCCCGAGGTCTTGGTGTACTCGACGCGGGCCAGGACCGTGCCGTGCTTGGCGAGCAGCGAGCGCCCGAACTCGGTGACGAGCCCGTAGCGCCCGTCGAGCAGGCCGGGGGCGGTCGCGGCGAGCAGCTCGGCGTACTCCGCGTAGGTCGGCGTCTCCTCGTCGGAGGCGAAGTTCACCGGCAGTCCGCCGCCGATGTCGACGGTGTCGATCTGCTGCCGTCCCGCCTTGGCGTTGATCTCCTCGGCCAGGTCGTAGGCCGCCGCGACCCCCTCGGCCATCAAGGCGAGCGGAACCCCCTGCGAGCCGGTGTGCGTGTGCACGCGGCGCATCCAGGGCCGGTCGAGATACGCCTGGACCACGGCCTCCCGGGCGCCCACGTCGCGCAGGGCGACCCCGAACTTGGAGGTGGCGGTCGCGGTGGAGAGCGCGCCGATCAGGCCCGCCCCGATCTGCGGGTTGATCCGCAGCCCGAGCGGGCTCGAGGTCGGCGCGGAGGCGATGAGCGCGTCGATCCTGGCCAGTTCCTGGAGGTTGTCGGCGTTGACGGCGATCCCGAGCGCCAGGGCCTGGCGCAGCTCGGCGGGCGTCTTGGCGGGCGAGTCGAGCACCGTACGGGAGGGCGGGACGCCGGCCGCGCGGGCGAGCGCCAGCTCGCCGGGGCTCGCGACCTCGGCCCCGAGCCCGCAGTCGTACAGCAGGCGCAGGACGGGGACGAGCGGGCACGCCTTCACGGCGAAGGCGTGCAGGACGGGCGCGTCGGTGACGGCGGCGAAGGCGGAGACGAGGGCGGCGGCCGAGGCGCGGACGCCGGCGGTGTCGAGAAGGGCGGCGACGGGTTCGGCGGGGGAGAGGAGGCCTTGTTCGACGGCGGCTCGGACGGCCTGATCGCGACGGTGGGAAGCCATGTGTCCATGGGACCACCGGGACGGGTGGCGCCGCAGCTGTTGACTACAAGTATTCAGCAGTCCAGGATGTGAATAACTGATTCACATCGGAGGAGGCTGCCCCATGTCAGGACCCCGCCCCGTACGGGCCCCGCGCGGTACGGAACTGAGCACCCTGGGATGGCAGCAGGAGGCCGCCCTCCGGATGCTGCAGAACAACCTGGACCCCGAGGTCGCCGAGCACCCCGACAAGCTCGTCGTCTACGGCGGCACCGGCAAGGCCGCGCGCGACTGGCGCTCCTTCGACGCGATGGTGCGCACGCTGCGCACCCTCAAGCAGGACGAGACGATGCTCGTCCAGTCCGGCCGCCCGGTCGGCGTCATGCAGACCCACGAGTGGGCCCCGCGCGTCCTCATCGCCAACTCCAACCTGGTCGGCGACTGGGCGAACTGGGAGGAGTTCCGGCGCCTGGAGCAGCTGGGCCTGACCATGTACGGCCAGATGACGGCCGGCTCGTGGATCTACATCGGCACCCAGGGCATCCTCCAGGGCACCTACGAGACCTTCGCCGCCGTCGCCGCGAAGAAGTTCAACGGCACCCTGGCCGGCACGATCACCCTCACCGCCGGCCTCGGCGGCATGGGCGGCGCCCAGCCGCTCGCCGTGACGATGAACGACGGCGTCGCGATCTGTATCGACGTCGACCCGCGCGCCATCGAGCGCCGCATCGCGCACCGCTACCTCGACGTGAAGGCCGACAACCTGGCCCACGCGCTCCAGCTGGCCGTCGAGGCGCGCGACGCCCGCCGGCCGCTCTCCATCGGCCTGCTCGGCAACGCGGCGGAGCTGCTGCCGCAGATGCTCGCCGAGGGCGCCCCGATCGACATCGTGACCGACCAGACCTCGGCCCACGACCCGCTCTCCTACCTCCCGGTGGGCGTCGACTTCGACGACATGGCGACGTACGCGGGCAAGGACCCGGCCGGCTTCACCACCCGCGCCCGCGAGTCGATGGCGAAGCACGTCGAGGCCATGGTCGGCTTCATGGACGCCGGCGCCGAGGTCTTCGACTACGGCAACTCCATCCGCGGCGAGGCCCAGCTGGCCGGCTACGACCGCGCGTTCGCCTTCCCCGGCTTCGTACCGGCGTACATCCGCCCGCTGTTCTGCGAGGGCAAGGGCCCGTTCCGCTGGGCCGCCCTCTCCGGCGAGGCGTCGGACATCCACAAGACGGACAAGGCGATCCTGGAGCTCTTCCCGGAGAACGAGTCCCTCCACCGCTGGATCAAGATGGCCGGCGAGCGCGTCCACTTCCAGGGCCTGCCCGCCCGCATCTGCTGGCTCGGCCAGGGCGAGCGCGACAAGGCGGGCGACATGTTCAACGACATGGTCGGCAACGGCACCCTCGCCGCGCCCCTCGCGATCGGCCGCGACCACCTCGACTGCGGCTCGGTGGCCTCCCCGTACCGCGAGACCGAGGCCATGCTCGACGGCTCCGACGCGATCGCGGACTGGCCGCTCCTGAACGCCATGGTGAACGTCGCCTCCGGCGCGTCCTGGGTCTCCATCCACCACGGCGGCGGCGTCGGCATGGGCCGCTCCATCCACGCGGGCCAGGTCTCCGTCGCGGAGGGCACGAAGCTCGCCGGCGAGAAGATCCGCCGCGTCCTGACGAACGACCCGGGCATGGGCGTCATCCGCCACGTCGACGCGGGTTACGACATCGCGGAGCGCGTCGCGGACGAGAAGGGCGTCCGCGTCCCGATGCGCGAGGGCGACGACGCGTGAGCGCGAGCTTCCACGCCATGTGGCGGTCGCTGCGGCCCGTGCGGCCCGGCCGCCCCGGCCGGCGCGTCCCCCCGGTCCCCGGGTCCGCCGCCCTCGCCCGCTGCCGGCTCAG
>NZ_JBHWBS010000050.1:28496-53805 GCF_042735655.1 Streptomyces sp. NPDC059567
GCGCCCCCCCCGTTGGGGGGGGGGGGGGCGCCCCCGCCCCCCCCCCGCCGCCTCCGGCGGCTACCGCCGCTACGCCTGGACCGCCGCCGACGCCGACTGCCGGCTCTGGTTCCAGATGCAGGCGGAGGCCCGCCGGCTGAACTACGAGGTCGACCGCAACGGCAACCAGTGGGCCTGGCTCGGCGACCCGGCGGCCGGGGACGCGGTCGTCACCGGCTCGCACCTGGACTCCGTACCCGACGGCGGAGCCTTCGACGGCCCGCTCGGCGTCGTCTCCTCCTTCGCCGCGCTCGACGAACTGCGCTCCCGTGGCGTCGTGTTCAAGCGACCCCTCGCGATCACCAACTTCGGTGACGAGGAGGGCGCCCGCTTCGGACTCGCCTGCGTCGGCTCCCGTCTCACCGCCGGCCGGCTGACGAAGGAGCAGGCGTACGAGCTCCGCGACGGCGACGGCATCAGCCTCCCGCAGGCGATGGAGGCGGCGGGGTACGACCCCGAAGCCATCGGCCCCGACCCGGAGCGGCTCGCCCGCATCGGCGCCTTCGTCGAGCTCCACGTCGAACAGGGCCGCGCGCTGGACCTGAGCGGCGACTCCGTCGGCATCGCCTCCGCGATCTGGCCGCACGGCCGCTGGCGGTACGACTTCGCCGGCGAGGCCAACCACGCGGGCACCACCCGGCTCGTCGACCGCCGCGACCCGATGCTCACCTACGCCGAGACCGTCCTCGCAGCCCGCCGCGAGGCCGAACTCGCGGGCGCCGTCGCCACCTTCGGCAAGATCGCGGTCGAGCCGAACGGCGTCAACGCCATCCCCTCCCTCGTCCGCGGCTGGCTCGACGCGCGCGCCGCCGACCAGGGCGCCCTGGACACGGTCATCGCGGGCGTCGAGACCGCCGCCCGCGACTACGCCGACCGGCACGGCATCGATCTCACGGTCGTCCGGGAGTCCTTCACGCCGGTCGTGGAGTTCGCCCACGCGCTGCGGGACGAGATCGCCTCCGTCCTGGGGGAGAAGACCCCGGTCCTCGGTACGGGCGCGGGACACGACGCGGGTATTTTGTCCGAATCGATCCCGACCGCCATGCTGTTCGTACGGAACCCCACGGGCGTCTCGCACTCCCCGGCCGAATTCGCGGCCGAGGACGACTGTGTCGCCGGGGTCCTCGCACTCGCCGACGTACTGGAGGGGCTCGCGTGCAGGTGACGTACTGGCTGGAGTACGCCTGGCTCGACACGAACGTCGAGCCGGGCGTGGCACTCGCCGTGACCGACGGTCGCATCACGGCCGTACGCACGGGTCTGGAGACCCCGCCCCCCGGCGCCGTCGTCCTGCGCGGACTGACGATCCCCGGGCTCGCCAACGCCCACTCGCACGCCTTCCACCGCGCCCTGCGCTCCACGGTCCAGGTGGGCTCCGGCACGTTCTGGACGTGGCGCGAGGTGATGTACCAGGTGGCGTCCCGGCTGACCCCGGAGACGTACCACGCCCTCGCGAGGGCGGTGTACGCCGAGATGGCGCTCGCCGGGATCACCGCGGTCGGCGAGTTCCACTACCTGCACCACGCGCCGGGCGGCACCCCCTACGCCGACCCCAACGCGATGGGCGAGGCGCTGATCGAGGCCGCGGCCGAGGCCGGCATCCGGATCACCCTCCTCGACACGGCCTACCTCTCCGCCGGCTTCGGCGCCGAGCCCGACCAGCACCAGCTCCGCTTCTCCGACGGCACGGCCGACGCCTGGGCGGAGCGCGTCTCGCTGCTCAAGGAGCGCGAGGGCGCGGACGGCGTCCGGATCGGGGCGGCGATCCACTCCGTACGGGCGGTCCCGGCCGACCAGCTGTCGACCGTGGCGGACTGGGCGCGCGAGCGGGGCGCTCCGCTGCACGTCCACCTCTCGGAGCAGACGGCCGAGAACGACGCCTGCCTCGCGGCCCACGGCCGCACCCCCACGCAGCTCCTCGCGGACCACGGGGTGCTCGGGCCGCTGACGACCGGTGTCCACAACACCCACCTCACGGACGCGGACATCGCGCTCATCGGCTCCTCCACGACCGGCACCTGCATGTGCCCGACCACCGAACGCGACCTCGCCGACGGCATCGGCCCGGCCGTCGCCCTCCAGCGCGCGGGCTCCCCGCTCTCGCTGGGCAGCGACAGTCACGCCGTGATCGACCTCCTGGAGGAGGCCCGGGCGATGGAGCTGAACGAGCGCCTCCGCTCCCGCACGCGCGGCCACTGGACGGCGGCGGCCCTGCTGCGGGCCGCGACCGCCGACGGTCACGCGTCGCTGGGCTGGGGCGAGGCGGGCACCCTGGAGCCGGGAGCGCTCGCCGACTTCACGACGATCGCCCTGGACTCGGTCAGGACAGCGGGACCGGTGCCGCGTCTGGCAGCCGAGACGGCGGTATTCGCAGCGTCGGCCGCGGACGTGCGGCACACGGTCGTGGGCGGCCGCCATGTCGTACGGGACGGGGTCCACCAGTCCGTGCCGGACGTGCCCCGGGCCCTCGCGGAATCGATCGCCGCACTGCGCGGCTGAAGCGGCTGAAGGAGACACCTCTCACCATGAACACGGGCCCCGCGGCGACGAACAGCACAGCGGCGAGCTCCGCCCCCACGAGCGCGAACAGCGCCGTGGCCACGGCGGCCACCGCCATCGTCAACATCGCCAGTCTGGTCACCAACGACCCCTCTCTCGGTGATGGAACCCCTCTCGGCCTGATCCAGGACGCGGCCGTCGTCATGGACGGCGACCGCGTGGTCTGGGTCGGTGAATCCAGCAAAGCACCGGCCACTGACAACCGGGTCGACGCCGGGGGACGGGCGGTGATCCCCGGCTTCGTGGACTCCCACTCGCACCTCGTCTTCGCGGGTGACCGCACGGCGGAGTTCAACGCGCGGATGTCCGGCCAGGCGTACGCGGCGGGCGGCATCCGCACGACGGTGGCGGCGACGCGCGCGGCCACCGACGAGGCCCTGTCGGCGAACGTCGCCCGCTACATGCGCGAGGCGCTCACCCAGGGCACGACCACCTTCGAGACCAAGTCGGGCTACGGCCTCACGGTCGAGGACGAGGCCCGCGCGCTGCGCATCGCGGCCGCGCACACGGACGAGGTCACCTACCTGGGCGCCCACATCGTCTCCCCGGACTACGCCGACGACCCGGCCGCGTACGTCGCCCTGGTGACCGGCGAGATGCTCGACGCGTGTGCGCCGTACGCCCGTTGGGTGGACGTGTTCTGCGAGAAGGGCGCCTTCGACGGCGACCAGGCGCGGGCGATCCTCACGGCCGGCATGGCGAAGGGCCTGCACCCGCGGGTGCATGCGAACCAGCTCTCGTACGGCCCCGGCGTCCAGCTCGCGGTGGAACTGGACGCGGCGAGCGCCGACCACTGCACGCACCTGACGGACGAAGACGTGGACGCCCTGGCTTCGGGCAACACGGTCGCCACGCTCCTCCCGGGCGCGGAGTTCTCCACCCGCGCCGAGTGGCCGAACGCTCGCCGCCTCCTGGACGCGGGCGCGACGGTGGCCCTGTCGACGGACTGCAACCCCGGCTCGTCCTTCACCTCGTCGGTACCGTTCTGCATCGCGCTCGCGGTACGGGACATGGGCATGACCCCGGACGAAGCGGTCTGGTCGGCCACGGCGGGCGGCGCAAAGGCCCTCCGCCGCACGGACGTCGGCCGCCTCTCCCCGGGCGCCACCGCCGACCTGACGATCCTGGACGCCCCGTCCCACGTCCACCTGGCCTACCGCCCGGGCGTCCCCCTGGTGACCGAGGTCTGGCGCCGGGGAGCCCGCGCGGTCTGAGCCCGCCCGGGCCGGCCGGCGGGCGCCCTACTCCAAGACGGCTGCTGCCAGGTGATCTGAACCGGGTCCCCTGGCGCAGCCGGGGCAGAACTCCTCGTCAGTGCCACGGAAAGCGCGGTCGCAGCGGTCGCAGTTCCGCAGCGGCAGGATCGTCGGGGCCTCCGGCACGGGAGGCAGTTCCGGCGGGAGCCACTCGCGGAGGCGGTGGGCGACGAGTCTGGCGGGCCAGCGGATGGTGCCGGTGGGGAGCCCAGCGGCGAGGGTCCGGGTGACGGCGGCGGGGGTGAGGCCACGCTCCAGCCACCGCTGGACGTCGAGTGCGAGACGTCGCACGTCGTTCTCGGAGAGCAGCAGCCGTGGCTCGCGCTGTCGTAGGCCTGCGAGTAGGCCTGCAGCGGGCCGCAACTCCTCGGTGAGCTCGGGAACGACCGGCACCGGCTCAGGCACCGGTCGGAGCTCACGGCGAGCAGGCCGGGCACGCTTGACCAGGTCGACCGGGTGCGGGTTCTCGTACCAGGTCGTGATCGTGGCCAGCTTGGCGTCCTTCCCCCGCACCACCTGCCGCTTCAGGTATCCGGCGGCCTCCAGCTCCCGCAGCGCCCTGGCGATCCGCGACTCGCCCTCCCGGAAGCGGAGCGCGAGGATCTTGATGCCGACGAGGGCTCCGTCGGGCAGCGACTGGATGTACACACCGATGCCGATGGCGCAGGCGGACAGGTCCTTGTGCTGGGCGAGATGGTTGCCCACGACGGTGAACTTCTCGTCGTGATGGTGACGTACGTGGGTCACACCGGCGCGCGAGGCCGTGCGCGTACTAAACTGCGTCGCAGTCACAGGGAAGGTCTCTCTCTTCCTGGGTGATCAGGCCCTCGACCGGGATGCCAGTCCCGCCGGGGGCCGAAATCTTTTGTGGCATATGCAAGTTGGCGTGACCGTACCGTGCCGACCAGTCGTTCTGCCACCTTGTCACCCGAAGGTGTGAGCTGTCGGGTTTGGGCGGAAGTGGTTCTTTCCCTCGTTCTTTCAACGGGATGTCGTGGAACGCCGGTTCGCCCCGAGCCGGGTCGTGGAAACCGCATCCCGGAGTGGCCCCGGAGGCCTGCGGCGGGCCACAGAGCGGTCATGCGGCGACGCATCGCCACGGCTGGCGGGTACTGTGCGACGACGTCCGGTGACACCGATCGCGGGGACGACCCCGCACGTCGGGTCGTCAGGTCTGACGGCCTTTTCGACGTCTTGGACACCCTTCAGTGGCTGCAGGATTCCCGCGAGGCTCGTGAGCGCGACCGCCGGGCGCACAGCTGAAGCCCGGGGTGTCGGTGCATCAGAACTCGATGTCGCGCCGCCGCGGTGACATGCCAGAATCCGGCGCATGGCTGTTCGATACCCGCGCCCCCTCCGCCCCGGTGACCGTATCGGTGTCACCTCCCCTTCGAGTGGAGTCTCGAAGGAGCTGAGCAAGCGCCTGGACGTGGCCGTTCGGCACGTGGAGGCGCGGGGGTACGAGGTCGTCGTCGGGGCCTGTATGGACGGTGCCGGGCATGTGAGTGCGCCGGCCGCCCAGCGGGCGGGCGAGTTGATGGGGATGCTGACCGATCCCGACATCAGGGCCGTCGTGCCGCCGTGGGGCGGGGAGACCGCGATCGATCTGCTGCCTCTGCTCGACTGGCAGCAGCTGCGGGACGCCGAGCCGACCTGGCTCGTCGGGTACTCGGACATGTCGACCCTCATGACGCCGCTGACCCTCCTCACCGGGGTGGCGACCCTGCACGGCAACAACCTCATGGACACCCCGTACCGGGCGCCCGAGGGGCTGCTCTCGTGGCTCGACATCGCCGCCGCTCCGCAGGGGCGGCCGTTCACGCAGATTCCGCCCGGCCGGCACCGCTCCTCCGGTTGGGACGACTGGCAACTGCACCCCGAGGCGAGCGAGTTCGCCCTCGACACGCCCGGCGGCTGGACCCGTCTGGACGGCAGCGGTGAGGTGGACGTCGAGGGACGCCTGATCGGGGGCTGCATCGAGACCGTGTGCAACGCCGCCGGTACGCCGTATCTCGACGTCTCGGCCTTCGCCCGGGAGTACGCCCCGGAAGGGCTCGTCGTCTATGTCGAGGCATGCGGCGACGAAGCCCTCAGTATCTGCCGGTACCTGCACGGGATGCGGCTGGCCGGCTTCTTCGACCGCGCGAACGCCGTTCTCGTCGGCCGGACGTCCGCGCCCGACGCCCCCTCGCTCACCCAGCACGAAGCGGTCATGGACGCCCTCGGCTCCCTGAACGTGCCGATCATCGCCGACGTCGAGTGCGGCCACGTCGCGCCGTACCTGCCCCTCGTCAACGGGGCGCATGCCCGTGTCGTGCACACCTCCACCCGCAGCGAGGTCATCCAGACGCTGGACTGATCTCCAGCGCCGCCACCAGCGCCACCGCCTCGTCCAGGCGGGCGCGTTCGGCCTCGTCCAGGTGCGGGTCCAGCGCCCGGCGCTCCAGGGCTCTCGCCAGCGGCAGGGGGCCCGCGTCCGCGAGGGACAGCAGGGTCGCCAGGCCCGCCCGCGCGCCCTCGGCGTACGGGACCGGCGTCACCGCGACCTCCGCCAGGATGAGGGCCGACATCGCCCAGTCCAGCGCCGGATCGCCCGCCTCCGCCGTGCACCAGTCGATCACGAACGGACCCTCGGGCGTCAGCATCACGTTGCCCGGGTGCAGGTCGAGGTGGAGCAGCGGGGCCGACGCCGGGGACGGGACGGTGTGGAGGCGGTGCAGAAGGCCGGCCAGGACCGTCGCCGCCGACTCGGGCGTGACCGTGCCCGCGAGCAGGGCGTCCAGCAGCGAAGGGCCGGTCAGCCGGCGCATGACGAGCTCCGGGCCCGATACCGAACGGACCCGCGGCACCGGATAGCCGTGGCCGGCCAGGTGCTCCATGGTCGCGGCCTCGTGCGCCGCGTCCGCGCCGTCCCGGTAGCGGCGCAGCACCCACTCGTCGTCCAGCGTGAACACGTCCGCCGACCGTCCCGTACCTATCAGCATGCACGCACCCTAGCGTTGCCCGGGTGACGCGGAGTCCCGCCCCGGAGACCTCTCAAGTCCTCGGCTGACATGCCCCATTGGTCTCTTGATCACCACCAATTACCCTCCTGCACACTCCTTCACGGATCGGTCACAGAAAGGCCGAGTAGCCCTGTCCCGGAGGGTTTTCGACCGGTACCGTCCTGTACCGGCAGGACTCAGGGGGGAAGACCGGGGGGTCGGAGAGTTGAGCGCTGTCCGTAAAAGTGCTGTCCGCACGCAGGTCGGCCGGATGCGATCTCGTACGCAGGCCGTCACCAGTCTGAAGATCGTGGCACCGGGGGAACTGACCGCGCGCGAGACCGACGCGTGGCGTGAGCTGCGGGGGAAGTCCGGCGCGCCCGACAATCCCTTCATGGGGCCGGAGTTCACCCGGGCCGTCGCCGCCGTGCGGCCCCGGGCGCGGGTGGCCGTGTGGTGGGAGGACGGCGAGCCCGTCGGCTTCTTCCCGTACGAGAAAGGGCCGTTCGGGCACGGCCGGGCCATCGGGCTCGGGGTCTCCGACTGCCAGGGCGCCGTCCTGCGGCCCGGCCTGAGGCCGTCGGCCCGCGCGCTGCTGCGCGTCTGCGGGCTCTCCGCCTGGGAGTTCGACAATCTGGAGGCCGCGCAGCCGACGTTCGAGGGAGCCGCCGCCGAGGCGCTCGCCTCACCCGTCATCGACGTCGGTGAGGGCTACGCCGCCTACGAGGCCGTGCTGCGCGCCCAGTCGCCGAAGTTCCTCAAGACCACGCTCGCCAAGGAGCGCAGGCTCGGGCGGCAGGCGGGCGCCACCCGGTTCGTCTTCGACGAGCGCGACCCGGACGCCCTGCGCACCCTCATGGAGTGGAAGTCCGCCCAGTACCGCAGGACCGGCCGCCGCGACCGCTTCGCCAAGGAGTGGATCAACACCCTGGTCCGGCGGCTGCACGAGCTGCGCACGCCCGAGTGCTCCGGTGTCCTGTCCGTGCTGTACGCCGGCGACCGGGCCGTCGCCGCGCACTTCGGGCTGCGGTCCCGCACGGTGCTCTCCTGCTGGTTCCCCTCCTACGACCCCGAGTTCGCCAAGTACTCGCCCGGACTGATCCTTCATCTGCGGATGGCGGAGGCCGCCGCGGCGGCCGGGATCGGGATGCTCGACCTCGGCCGGGGAGCCGCCGAGTACAAGGACGCCCTGAAGACCGGCGAACTGACCGTGTACGAAGGGTCGGTGGTCCGCACGGGGATACGCGCCGGGCTCTACTGGCTCTCCCGCGAGCCGTCCCGCCGCGCCCACAGCTTCGTACGGAACCGGCCGGCGCTCGCCGCGCGGGGCCGCCGCACCCTCAACCGGCTCGCCCGCCTGCGGCCCGGTGGATAGCCGGCAGCCGTAGGCCGCCGAGCAGCCCACGCCGATCCATCGAGCCGTCCGCCCACCTCCGCGGGGGAACAGGAATGAACCGCACGCAGGCCCTCTCCGTCGCCGACCTCGATCTCGGCTCGCCCGACGGACCCGTCCTCTCCTTCCGGCCCGCCCCCGGCGGCCCGCCCGCCGTCGCCGGTGACGTCTACGCGCTCGTACGCCTCCGCGGCCGGCCCGCAGCCACCGTGCTCGGGCACGTCCCCGAAGGCGGCGACGCCGCCGAGGTGCTGGCCGCGCTCGCCCGGCCCCGGCTCGCCCACCACGACGACGTACCGAGGCAGCCCGAAGCGCCCGAAGCCGTACCGCCGCGCACCACCGTCGTCGTCGCCACCCGCGAGCGCGCCGACCAGCTCGCCCGCGCCCTCGACTCCCTCCTCGACCAGGACCATCCCGACCACGAGCTTCTCGTCGTGGACAACGCGCCCACCACCCGGGAGACCGAGGAGCTCGTCACCCGGAAGTACGCCGACCGCGTCCGGTACGTCCGCGAGGACACACCCGGACTCGCCGTCGCCCACAACACCGGACTCGCCCACGCCCGCGGGGAGATCGTCGCCTTCACCGACGACGACGTCGTCGCCGATCCGCACTGGCTGACCGCCCTGACCGCGCCCTTCGCTGCCGATCCGCGGCTCGGCTGCGTCACCGGCCTCATCCTGCCCGCCCGGCTGCGCACCCCGGCCCAGATCCTCCTCGAATCCCACGGCGGCTTCGCCAAGGGCTTCGCGCCCCGGCTGTACGACCCGCTGCGCCCGCCCGCCGACGAGCCGCTCTTCCCGTTCACCGCGGGCAGCTTCGGTTCCGGCGCCAACATGGCCTTCCGGGCCCGGGCGCTGGAGGCCGTCGGCGGTTTCGACCCGGCCACCGGCACCGGCACGGCCGCCCGTGGCGGGGACGACCTGTACGCCTTCGTCGCCGTCCTCTCCGCCGGGTTCCGGCTCCGCTACACCGCCGATGCCCTGGTGTGGCACCACCACCGCGAGACCTGGCAGGACCTGCGGAACCAGGCGTACGGCTACGGCGCCGGCCTCACCGCGTACCTCACCGCCACCCTCGTGCGCAGGCCGTCGCTGCTGCCCGCGCTCCTCGCCCGGCTGCCCCGCGGGCTGGTGTACGCGAAGAACATGACCGCCCACCGAGAAGCCGCCGACGCCCGCAGCGCCGACGACCACGCCGCCCCCGACGACCACGCCGCCCCCGGCGAGCACGGCGTCCCCACCCATCCTTGGCCTCGCAGCCTCTCCCGACTGGAGCGACGCGGAATGATCTACGGACCGATCGGCTATGCCAAGGCCCGTCTCCGGATGCGAGGCGCGAGATGAGCGCGCCCGCCCACACCCGGATCCCCGTCCTCCTCTACCACGCGGTCATGGACGACCCGCCCGCCTGGATCGCCGAATTCACGGTCACGCCGAAGGAGTTCGGGGCCCAGCTCGACGCGATCGTCGACAGCGGACGCACCCCCGTCACCGTCGGAACGCTCGCCGACCACTTCGCCCGCCGCGCCCCGCTGCCGCCCCGGCCCGTCGTCCTCACCTTCGACGACGGCTTCGCCGATCTGCCGGGCCCGACCGCCGAGGCGCTCGCCGCGCGCGACCTGCCCGCCACCGCGTATCTGACCACCGGGGCGATCACCCCGGGCCGGGCGTGTCTGCTGCCGCCCGCGCCGATGATGACGCTGGGCCAGGCGCCGCGCCTCGAGCAGTACGGGATGGAGGTCGGCGGCCACACGGTCACGCACCCCCAGCTCGACACCCTGGGTCCGGGGGACCTCCGGCGCGAGCTGCGCGAGTCCAAGGCCGTCCTGGAGGACGTGCTCGGGCACGAGGTCCGCCACCTGGCCTACCCGCACGGCTACAACAGCCCGGCCGTGCGCCGGGCCGCCGCAGCCGCCGGATACGTCTCGGCCGTCGCCGTCCGGCACGCCCTCAGCTCGGAGTCCGACGAGCCGTACCGGATCGCCCGGCTGATCCTGCGCCGCGGCCACACCGTCGCCGACGTCGAGAACTGGATGGAGGGGCGCGGAGCCAAGGCCGCGCCGTATCCGGACTCGCTGCCGACGGTCGGCTGGCGGATGTACCGCAGGGCCCGCGCGCTGCTCAAGGGGCCGGAGTTCGCGGGCTGATGGTGATCGTCAATTCCCTTATCGGGTAAGGGAGTTGAATACACGTACAAAGGCGAAGTCCGTTCCTATACTTCGCTGAAGTGGACAGTTCGTGGGGTTCGTGGGGGGAGTGCCACCGTGCAGCAACGTGTGTCCGCACCGGCCGCTGGAAGCAGCATGCCGTCGCCTCCCGATGCCCGCCGGCCCGATGCGGAGCCGGCCCGTTCGCGCTCCCTCCCGACCCCGCAGACCGTCTTCAGCGTGCTGCCGCTGGTCGTGGCCGCCGCGCTCTGGCTGTACGCACTGCCCCGGATCGGCTTCCGCGACATCGCCGACTACGGGCTCCTCGACCGGTTCCCGCTCGCGTACTACGCCTGCCTCACCGTCCTGACCTGCGGCTTCCTGGTCACGCTCCGGCGGGCCGGGACCGCGCCGTGGTGGCCGGCGACCTACAGCGTCGCCATGCTCGTGGCGCTCAAGGCGCCGCCGGCCGTCCTCTACGACTCCGTGCGCTACGCCTGGGCGTCCAAGCACGACGCCGTGATCAGCCGGCTGCTCGTCGAGGGCACGGTGTATCCGCAGCGCGAGCTGTCCGGCGGCATGTCGGCCTACGACCAGTGGCCCGGGTTCTTCTCGCTCGACGCGGCGCTCGTACGGGCCTTCGGCGTGGATTCGGCGGCCTCGTTCATCAACTGGGCACCGGTCGTCCTCGGCCTGCTCACCCTCCCCGTCCTGCTGCTGATCTACCGCACCTTCAGCGACGACTGGCGGCTGGTGTGGACCGGGGTGTGGATCTTCCAGCTGGCCAACTGGGTCGGCCAGGACTACCTCTCCCCGCAGGGCTTCTCGTACCTGCTCTATCTGACCGTCTTCGCCGTCGTCGTCCGGCACTTCGTCCGGCCCGGCTCGGCGGGACGGCTGCGCGACCGCACCACGCTCGACCCGGCCGCCGCCGGGGTCCCGCCGCCCACCACGCTCAAGCAGCGCGCGATCTGCGTCCTGATCATCGCCCCGCTCATCGCGACCATCAACGCCTCGCACCAGCTCACCCCGGTGATGCTCTGCGCCACCCTGTTCGCGCTCTGCCTCACCCGCCGCTACCGCAACATCGGGCTGCTCGTCGTCACCGGCCTCATCATGCTGGCCTGGGACCTCACCATGGGCCGGGTGCTCTTCCTGGAGACCATGAGCACCCTCAAGGACTCGGCCGGCGACCTGCTCTCCAACTCCCGCGCCGGATACGCGGGAGAACCGACCGGACCCGGCCCGGAACTGGTCGGCACGGCCAACATCCTGATGGTGCTCGCGCTCGCCGCGCTCGCCGGCACGGCCGTCCTGCTGCGCCGCAGACTCGTCCGCAGCGCCCTGCCGCTGCTGCTCGCCGCCGCCGCACCCGTGCCCATGTTCGCCGTCAACGACTACGGCGGCGAAATGCTCTTCCGCGTCTATCTCTTCGGGCTGCCGGGCACCGCGTTCTTCGCCGCGGCCGCCCTCGTCCCCGCGGCGGGCGCCGTCGGCAGGAAGGCCGTGTGGGCGCGCCGTACCGCCGCCGTCGCGCTGCCGCTCGCCGTCACCGCACTGCTGGCCGGCTTCCTCCCCTCCTACTACGGCAAGGAGGGGATGCACTACGCCCCGCCGGCCGAACTCGCCCTCACCCGGCGCGCCTACGACCGGGCGCCGGACGGTGCGCTGATCCTCGCCACCACCGGCTCCTTCCCGGGCGCCTACTACCGCTACGACCACTACGAGCGCTGGTTCTTCACCGAGCAGGAAGTGCCGGAGAACCTGAAGATGCTGAAGGACCCGGCGGGCTATCTCGCCCGGGGCATCCCCGAGGGCCGCCCCGCTTTCGTCGTCCTCACCCCGACCCAGGAGAAGGCCGTCATCGGCGAGGGCTATCTGCCGCCCGGCAGCTTCCGGACCCTGCGCGAGGACCTCAAGCGCTCCCCGCTCTTCCACGTCGTGGAGGAGAGCGAACACGGGCTCGTCCTGGAGTACCGGCCGCCGTCCACCGCTTCCTGACCGACCGCACCCGAGCACCAGGAGTACGCCATGGTCCACGCCCACCTCCAGCTCAGAGTGGCCCTGGCGGCCTCCGGGTGGCTCGCGCTCGGTGCGACCGCGCTGCCGGGCGGCTCCCCGCTGCGCTGGATCCCCGTCCTCGCCTTCGTGGCCCTCGCGCCCGGCCTCGCGCTGCTCCACCCGCAGCCGGGCGGACTGCGGCCGGGGGCCCGGCTCGAGGCGCTGGCGCTCGCCGCGCCCGTCAGCCTCTCGCTCGCTGCCCTCGCCGCGACCTCGCTGTTCCTGGTCGAGGCCTTCTCCACGGCCGCGTTCCTGATCGCCCTCGCCGCCTTCGTGACCGTCGTCACCGCCCTGCCCGGCGTGCCGCTGCCCGCCGCCACGCGCGGCGCGGCCGAGCGCGAGAGCAGCCGCGCCCGGGCCAAACGAAAGCCCGGTGGCGGGCGATGAGCGGACGCCATGCCGAGCCGCAGCGACGGGCCCACACCGCGATCGCCCTCGCCGCCGTCGCCGCGCTCGCCGCCGGGATTGGCGTCTGGGCCACCAACACCGACGGCGACGACCGCTGCGCCCCCGACGCCGACCTCGTCCTGCCCTGCGGAGCCTGGTGGGGCGCCTACATCCCGTACGACGACGACAGCTCGCTCACCCGGCCGGTGTACGCCTTCGAGAAGAAGATCGGGCGCAAGCTCGACCTCGTCTACACGTACCACGACATGTCGGGGAAGCCGGTCGACGGCGAACTCCTCACCCCCGACGAGCAGGAGCTGGGCCGCGAACGGCTGCTGATGCTGGCCTGGGAGTCCACCGTCTGGAAGGAGAAGCACCACGCCAACTGGAGTGAGAACCAGCTCGGTTGGAAGAACATCGCCTCCGGGATGTACGACGAGTCGATCATCGACCCGCAGGCGCGGCGCATCAAGGCGTACGGCAAGCGGGTCTTCTTCTCCTTCGACCAGGAGACCGACTTCCGCATCAAGGAGGGGGCCGGCACCCCGGCCGAGTACGTCGCCGCCTACCGACATCTGCGCGACCGCTTCGAGAAGCTGGGGGTGCGCAACGTGGTGTGGGTGTGGACCGTCTCCGGCTATCTCGACCACAAGGAGCAGATGAGGGCGCTCTACCCCGGGGACGCGTACGTCGACTGGATCGGCATGGACCAGTACAACTACTACCAGTGCCACAAGTCGCCCGACTGGCTGGACTTCGAGGCGAGTCAGCGGCCGAGCTACGAGTGGCTGCGCGAGAACATCTCCGCGAACAAACCCGTCATGCTGTCGGAGTTCGCGACCGCACCCGATCCGCGCCGGCCCGAGCGTCAGCGCGAGTGGTACGAGGAGATCCCCGAGGTTGCCCCGAAGCTGCCGAAGGTCCGGGCGTACGTCCACTGGAACCGGCCCGTGCCGGGGCCGAACTGTGACCTGACCGTCAACTCCGGCCCCGCGCTTGAGGGATACAAGGCGGCGGGCCTGGATCCGTACTTCAGGCAGCGCGTCCCACGCCATTAGCGGAGCCTATGCTTCTGCCTGGTGATCACGCGGAGCGGTCCGCCGCATCACCCCACTCATGCGTAACAGGCGGAAAGCAACGGGGACATGAACAAGTACACAGTGATGGCGGCAGGTCTCGTCCTGTCGCTCGGGCTCGTCGCGGGCTGCGGTCCCTCCGACGGCCCGGAAGCCGGCAAGGCCCCGGAGAAGGGCGGCTCGGAGGCGCCGAAGGGCGCCCCGAAGGCCGAGGGCCCGGTCTACGCAGGCCCCGCGATACCCGGGCTGGCCGACAAGCAGGCGTGGAGCCTGCCGCGCGCCGACGCGATCGACCTCGGCGACGCCTTCCTCTTCGTCAAGACCGGCACGGGCGAGTACGCGGCGGGCGGGGGCTACAAGGACGATCCGCTCGACGGCACGACGGGCCTCCTCCACTCCACCGAGCAACCGGAGCCCGTCGACCTGGAGTTCCGCGATGTGAAGACCGGAGCCGTGCGGAAGACCCTCAAGGTGACGGCCGACCGTGTCGCCGCCACGACCTGGCGCGAGGGCGTGCCGGCGTTCGAGGTGCGCACCAGCAGCACGACGGAGTCCGACGGGCTGAGCGCGGAGGGCACCACCACCACGATCACCGTCTACGGAAGCGACGGCGCCGAGCTGGGCAAGGCCGAGCACAAGGGCGACACCCCCTTCCACGTCCACGAGGGCCACCTGATCGAGCAGGCGGACCAGGCGACCCTCCAGCTCACGCCGATCGGCGGCGGGCAGCCCCGCAAGATCACCTGTGGCGGGCTCGAGGCGAGCTGCTCGTTCGACCCCCGCAACAAGGACATCGACGGTGGCCAGGGCCACGCTCCGCTGATCACCGGCAAGTACACCTTCCACGTGAACAACGGATCCACGTACGAGACGGATCCGGAAGAGCTCGTGATGTCCGACCTCGCCACCGGCAAGAAGGTCTGGAGCAGCGCGGACGTCACCCCGCCCAAGGGCGTGGAGCTCGACGACGAGGGCGTGCGGACCAGCGGCGGCATCCGCGTCCTCGACGTCCGCGACGGCCGGATCCTCACCGCGTGGGGTGCCGGTGCCTTCCTGACCGACACATGGGTCACGGCGACGTACGACCTGGCGAGCGGCAAGCAGATCGGCGGCTCCACGAGGTACGCCTACGAGGACTTCCCCGGCGACACGATCAACACCGAGGGTTCGTCGGTCTTCTCCCCCGACCACCAGCTCGCCGCGGCGGCCACCGAGCGTGGCTCCACCGTGTGGCAGCTCGCGGACGGCACGGAGGTCTGGGCGCAGAAGGAGGGCGAGAAGGCGATGACGCCGCTGCGCTTCTCCCCGAACGGCGGCGTGCTGTACGGCACGACGGAGGAGAGCGACGACACCGTGCTCGCGGTCGACGCCCGCACGAAGAAGGTCCTCGTGAAGGACCTGCCCGCGGACAACGTCCCGCTGTCCGCCAAGCAGTCCGGCTACGGCTACTTCTCCACGGACGCCGGCTTCTTCGTGTTCCCCGCGGCGGGCTAGCGAACCCGGCCGCCCGGAGCCGGCGCCCCGGAGCCCGGCCGGCTCCGGGGTGGTGCGGCTCGCGGTCAGCGGCGCCTGAGCCCGCGCACCGCGACCGCCGCCATGGTGGCCCCGCACAGCCCCAGCAGGACGGGCAGCGGGGCCGCCGCGAAGGCGTGCTGGCCCGCCCAGCCCGCCCAGACCAGCACCCAGACCGCGCAGACCGTGGTCCGCCCCCCGGCGCCGAGGACCCGCAGCAGCACCGCCACGAGCAGCAGGCACAGCCCCTGGGCCGCGATCGGCAGCACCGGCAGCGCGGGGTCCGGGACCAGGCCCACGCCGGGACCCGTCGCCGGGTCCGGGCGGATGCCGAGCAGCGGCGGCGCGGTGTGCAGGGCGAGGAAGGTGGCGAGCAGGATCGTCGCGGCGAGCAGCGGACGGATCCGGCGCAGCGACACCACGGCCACGTGCAGCACGATCAGCAGGATGCCCGCCGTGAGCGTGACCGGGGGCAGCGCGCCGATCAGCCGCGTACCGGACAGATGGTCCAGGCCGAGGCTGCCCGCGCGGGCGAGCGGGATCCAGAAGAGGCCGGTGGCAAGGCCGAGGAGCAGCCACAGCCAGGTCGCCGGCCCGTCGTCCCCCGAGGCCCCGGGGTCCGGAGCGCGCTCCGGCTCGCGCTCCGGACGCGGTACGTACACCGGCAGCCCGAAGGCCGGCGTCACCGTGTCCGCCGCGGCGCCCCCGCGCGTCCACTCCGCCTCGTAACCGCCCTGTTCGGCGGCTCGCCGGGCCCAGTTCGTGCCGTACTCGACCTCCTTGCGGCCGCCCTTCAGCGCGGACCGCAGGCCGGGCGCGGAGGCCGCCGCCATCAGCGTCATCGAACCGAGCATGGCGAGTCCGGCGCCGGAGATCCCGATCGGGCCGAGGAGCAGGGCCGCGCTGCCGAGGACCAGGACGCACATCGCGCCCTGGAGGACGGCGAGCGCGCCGGTGCGCCCCTGGACGCGCAGCACGCCGATGTACAGCTCGACGGCGACGCGGGGGAGCGCGGCGGCGGCGAGGAGCCGCAGCACCATCGTCCCGTGGTCGGCGTAGTCCGCGCCGAACGGGGAGAGGATCTGCGGGGCGAAGACGACGAGCACGAGGACGACGGGGACGAGCAGCAGCGCCATGCGCCGCAGCGCGCCGCGGACTCCCTCGGCGAGTGACTCCGGGCTGTGCGAGGCGTGCGCGGTGAGCGAGGAGGCCATGTTGATGGCCATGAACTCCATCGTGCCGCCGACGGTGTACGCGGTGTAGAAGAACGCGTTGTGGGCGGCGTCGAAGCGGACGGCGACCATCACCGGCAGCAGGTTGATCATGGCGAGGCTGAACAGCGCGCCGACGGAGTCCCCGGCCATGAAGCGGCCGATCTCGCCCATGGCGGGCGGCTCGCGGTCGCGGTCGGCGCGGGCCTGCCGGGGGATGAGCCGGCGGAAGACGAGCCAGCCGAGCGGGACGACGGAGAGGGCGATCGCCGCCGACCAGGAGACGAAGACGCCGAGGACCGGCATGGTCGTGGCGAAGGCGACGAGCAGCAGCAGTTTGCCGATGGAGAAGCCGGCGTTGCCGACGGGCACCCAGAAGGCGCGTCTGAGGCCGGTGAGGACCCCGTCCTGGAGGGTGAGCAGGGCCCAGCCGACGCAGGAGGCGGTGAAGAAGAGCCCGGCGGAGAGCGTGCCGAGCGGCGCGTACGAGGGGCCCCACCAGTCGATGGTGAGCAGGAAGACCCCGCAGGCCAGCGCGACGACGACCGAGCTGACCAGATAGATCCTGCGGACCAGCAGGCCGGTGGTCCGGCCGGCCCGGGGCACGTAGCGGACGACGGCGCCGATCATCGTGGTCGCGGTGATCGAGGCGAGCAGCCGCTGCGCGGCGATGGCGGCGGAGCCCTGCCCGACGGCCTCCTCGGTGTAGTAGCGGGCGGCGACCAGCCAGAAGCCGAGCCCGAGCGCCGCCGAGACGCCCGTGGACAGCATGAGGGCGTACGCGTTGCGGAACATGGAGTCCCCACCGGAGCCGGACTCGGGCGGGTCGGCCTCCGACGGCACCTGGTCCCGTTCCTCCTCATCCGGCTTGTGCAGCCGGACCGCCTCAGCCACGGTCGCCGCGCCACGACCGCGCGTCGTCCGGTGCGGCGGGGCCGGCCGGAGGTCGTACCGGCCGGACGCCCGCCGTGCGCAGCACCTCGATCACCTCGCCCGCTCGCCGCGGGTCCACCGGCAGGGCGTGGCGGGCGAACCAGGCGGCCGGCTCCGGGGCGGGGGAGGGGTCGGTGAACACCTCGCCCGCGTAGGTGTCGAGCGGCGGGTCGTAGAGATAGCCGGTGACGATCCGGCGGCGGGCGAGCGCGGCGATGGCCGCGTCCCGGTCCTCGACGAGCAGCGGGACCCGGAAGAGCGGCTGGACCGTGCCCGGTTCCGTGCCCGCGCCCCACTCGCTCGCAAGGAGGCGCTCCGTACCGGCCCGGTGGGCGGCGAGGGTGGCGTCGAGGCGGGCCAGGAGCCGTCCGGTGCGGCGCAGCCGCTCGGGCCCCGGGCCGAGGCGGTAGTCGTGCATGTCGACGCGGACCCAGGAGTGGAAGGGCGCGAGCCCCGGCGCGGCGGCGAGGGCCTGCTTCAACTCGCCGGCGCGCAGCGGCATCCGGATCTCCTCGCGCTCCTGCCGCCCCAGCAGCCGGAGCGTGGCATGCGCGGCCTTGACCAGGCGCAGTCCGCGGACGGTCGCCTCCGCGTACGGCCGTACGAGGTAGGCGAGTTCGGCGGTCGTACGGGACGGGTGCAGCAACTCGTCTCGTGCGGCGGCCAGTTCCGCGCGCAGGGAGGGGTCCGCGAGGGCGAGGAAGCCGCCGGTCTTGGCGCCGGTGTGCTTGGAGAGGCTGAACACGGACGCCTCGCCCCAGGTGCCGACCGGCCGGCCGCCGACCTCCGAGCCGATGGCGTGGGCGGCGTCCTCCAGGAGCGGGATCCCCAACGTGTCGCACCGGGCGCGCAGTTCGGGCGCCGGGTCGGGATTCCCGTACAGATTCGTGGTCAGGACGGCGGAGAGTCCGCGCCATACGGAATCGGGCACGGCGGCCGTGTCGATCGAGCCGTCGCGCGGGTCGAGCGGCGCCTGGACGGGGCGCAGTCCGGCGGCGAGGACCACGAAGAAGATGACGTCGTCGTTGACCGGGGACATCAGCACGCGTCCGCCGGGTCTGCACCAGTGGCGCAGCGCCAGATAGAGCCCGAAGCGGCACGACGGCACATGGAGGCACTCTCTGCCCCCGAGCCTGCCACGCATCCGCTCTTCCAGTTCCGCGTACGCAGAAACCATGCGATTCCCCCCTGAACCCCGGGCTCAATGTGTCCCATTCCGGGTGGTCCGTCAATAACGCGGAAGGGCCCGTCCGGTGAAGAACAGGCCCTTTCCACACGTCATTCGGGGAGCGCGTCGGTCACTCCTCCAGGGTCAGCCCCTTGCGCAGCCTGCCCAGCGTCCGGGAGAGCAGCCGGGAGACGTGCATCTGGGAGATGCCCAGCTCCTCGCCGATCTCCGACTGGGTCATACCGGCGACGAAGCGGAGGGAGAGGATGCGCCGGTCGCGGGGCGGCAGCGAGGCGATCATCGGCCTGAGGGACTCGACGTACTCGATGCCCTCGATGCCGTGGTCCTCGTAGCCGATCCGGTCGGCGAGCGCGCCCTCGCCGTCGTCCTCGTCGGGCTGGGCGTCCAGCGAGCTGGCGGTGTACGCGTTGCTGGCGGCCATGCCCTCGACGACCTCGTCGCGGCTCAGGTCGAGTTCCTCGGCGAGTTCGCCGACGGTCGGTGCGCGGTCGAGCCGCTGGGACAGCTCGTCGCCGGCCTTGGCGAGGTCGAGGCGGAGTTCCTGGAGCCTGCGCGGGACGCGCACGGACCACGAGGTGTCGCGGAAGAAGCGCTTGATCTCGCCGACGATCGTCGGCATCGCGAAGGTGGGGAACTCGACGCCGCGGGCCAGTTCGAAGCGGTCGATGGCCTTGATGAGACCGATCGTGCCGACCTGGATGATGTCCTCCATCGGCTCGCTGCGGGAGCGGAACCGGGAGGCGGCGAACTTGACCAGGGCGAGGTTGAGCTCGACCAGGGTGTTGCGGACGTACGCGTACTCGTGTGTGCCCTCTTCGAGAGCGTCGAGCCGGGCGAACAGCGTCTTCGAGAGCGCCCGGGCGTCGATCGGGTCGACCTGGTCGAGGGGCCCGATCTCGGGCAGGTCCTCGGTCGGGTCTCCGTGGAGCTGCCGGGGAAGGCTGAGGGTGGGGGGCGGAGTTGTTTCTGCCGACGGCGCGTCGGGGGTACGCGTGGCGTCGAGCCGGGGTGACATGGTCTCCTCCATCGTTTCTTCCTGCTGCGGTTTGCGGCGCCTCCAAGCCGGCCGTTTCGAATGTTCTCTACTAGCCCTACCTGCTCGACACGCATGGTTGCAAGTGTCAATTGTCGGGTTTGCTCCACTATGTGGTGGAGTTCATGTGCAAGCCTTAGCGCGTCGCTTGTATGGTTCGTGGCACGTCAACCGGCATCCGCGAGAGCGAGAAGAGGCACGGGCATGGACCGCCAGAACATCGGCAGCGCGCAGCCGGGGAGGCTGCGGGTCGAGGTCCGCACCGTGGGGGCGACCGAGATCCTCACCCCGGTGGGTGAGCTCGATCACCACACGGCCGACGTGTTGCGTACGCCACTCGACCGGGCCCTCGACGCCGGGCGTTCACGGCTCGTCGTCGACTGCTCACGCCTCGACTTCTGCGACTCCACCGGACTCAACGTGCTCCTGGGGGCCCGGCTGAAGGCCGACGCCGCAGGGGGCGGGGTCCATCTGACGGGAATGCGCCCGGCGGTGGCCCGGGTCTTCGAGATCACCGGTGCGGACGTCGTCTTCACCGTGCACGACTCGCTCGCGGCGGCGCTGCCCGACTGAGCGACGGGTGTCGTCAGGAAAAGACCGGGCAGGAGAGCCCCGGTTTCGTCCGTTGTCTGGTGAATCGGTTGATTCCGTTGAGTCGGTTGAATCGGTGAGGTGAAGCGCTGATGGACACTGCCGCCGGTGGCAGGGAGATCGAGGAGTCGGTGGACCCCGTCGTGGGCGCCGTCGATCTCGACGTGCGTACGCTCGCGCTCGGCGCCACCAGCGGCACCGTTCCGCTCGCCCGCGATTTCACGAGGACGGCGCTCTACGACTGGGGCTGGCTGCCGGCCGCCACCGCCGAAGCCAGGGCCGCCGCCGAGGACGTCCTGCTGGTCGTCTCCGAGCTGGTCACCAACGCCTGTCTGCATGCCGAGGGCCCCGAGGTGCTGCGCGTGCTGCGCCGCGCCAAGGTGCTGCGCCTCGAGGTCGCCGACCGGGGCGCCGGGCAGCCGGCACCCCGCACCCCGCACCGGGCCGGGCGGCCCGGCGGGCACGGCATGTTCATCGTGCAGCGGCTCTGCCTGGACTGGGGGATCGAGCGCAGGCCCGGAGCCCCCGGCAAGACGGTCTGGGCCGAACTGGCGGCTCCCGCCTAGCACGTTCGTACGAGGACCGTGGCGCGCCCGGCGAGGGGCGCGCACTTCGGTCCTCCCTTTGTCTTCCCTCTACAACGCCCCAGGCGTACCTTGACGCCCAATCTGATAAGCCGTCAGTAACTTCGCGGTGAGGGGTGCTTGAGGTGCCGTACCGGAGGAGAACAGCTTTCGCGCTGGCAGCGGCGGCGGCGGGCTCGGCGGTGCTGGCCTCCGCCCCCGCCGCGCAGGCCGCCGTCGTCGACGTGAACTACGCCTGCGAGACGAAGATCGGGCCCAAGGGCGCGGTCTCGCCCGTCGACATCAAGGCCGTCAAGAGCGGCAGCGGCTACACGATCACCATGTCCTTCGAGAAGGGCGTCTCCGACAGCCCCATCGAACTGCCCAAGGGCGTCATGACGCCGCGCGCCGAGCTGAAGCTCGGCGGCGCCGACTCGGGCACGATCAAGGTCAAGGGCACGCCGAACACGGCGGCCATCCCGCCCAACACCCCCATCAAGATCGGGCAGTTGACGGGCACGTACACGCCGAAGAAGAGCGGCAAGGTCACCTTCACCGCGGGGGTGCTCACCGTCCACGCCCTCGGCATGGACGCGGCCGTCTGTACCCCGAAGAACAACCCCGCGCCGTCGCTGGAGCTCGACGTGACGGCCGCGGGCGGCGGCTCTTCGGGGGAGACGCAGTCCACGAGCGGCGGTGAGCTGCCGAAGACCGGGCCGCTCGACTCCGCGACGGCGCTGGCCACCCTCGGCGGCACGGTGCTGCTGACCGGCGCGGCCGGCGTGCTCTGGCTCACCCGGCGCACGGCACGCTGATGCGGGGGGCGTGGGCCGGTACGGCGACCGCGGCCGCCGCGCTGCTCGGGGCGGTGGCGGCGGCGCCCGCGCCGCCGGGGTGGACGGCGGGCGCGGCCGAAGGGCGGCCGTACGTCTATCTGGAGGGCGCGGCCGGCAGCGTCCTGGAGGACACCCTCTCCGTGACCAATCCCGGCCCGAAGCCGCTCACGGTACGGCTCAGCGGGCAGGGCACGCCGCTCGCCTTCGCCGCGCGGACGGTGACGGTGCCGGCGCGTACCCGGGCGGACGTGCCGTTCGCCGTGACCGTCACGGCGGACACCGTCCCCGGCGAGCACCGGGGGACGGTGAGCGCGGAGGCGGGCGGGCGCGAGGTGCGGGTGCCGGTGCATCTGCGGGTGAGCGGGCCGAGCCTGGCGGCGCTCACCATCGAGAAGGTCCGGCTCGACGGCTCGGGCACCGTGCACTACACCCTGGTCAACCGCGGCAACACGGTGCTCGCCCCGAGCCTGTCCCTCCGCGCCGAGGGCCTCTACGGCACCGTCGTCGACCGCCCTTCACGGGCCCTGCCGCTCACCCTCGGCCCCGGCGAGCGGATCACCCGCAGCGAACCCTGGCCCGACCCGCCGGCGCTCGACTCGATCACGCTCCACCTGCGGGCCACGGCCCCGGGCGCCCCGGCGGCGACGGCACGCGCCGAGCGGGTCTTCGTCTCCGGCGGCGCGATCGCCGGCGGCGCGGGCGTCCTGCTCGCGGCGGCGGGCGCGGCCGCCCTCGCGGCCCGAAGACGCCGCGACCGGGACGACCGGGCCGCCCCGGCGGCGGAAGGGACCGGACTCCCGGTGGAGGAAGGCCAGTTGGTGGACGCGACGGCAGGAGCGGACCGATGAGTGCGAGCGGTACGGAGCGGCTGGGCGGGAGCGCTCTGTTCGCGGCGGGGTCCGGGGCGCCGGGCATGCGCGCCGCGTCCGGCCCCGGTCGTGGGGCGCGGCGCCGGGCGATGGCGATCGTGGGGCTGGTCCTCGCCACGCTCGCGCTCGCCCTGCTGCCCGCCGCCCGGGCGTCCGCCGCGCCCGGGCCCACCGTCGACCTGTCGCAGACCGAGGGCGGCAAGGGCGGCGAGATCACCGTGAGCGGCGCCGGGTGGAAGCCAGGCGCGCTGCTCATGCTGCTGATGTGCGGTCAGTCCGCGCCCGGCAAGGGCGTCATCGGCGGCACCAACTCCTGCGCCAACACCCTCGGCCGGGCCGCCACCGTCGACGCCAAGGGCGCCTTCAGCCAGAAGATGCCGGTGGCCGAGCCGCCCAAGCCCTGCCCGTGCGTGGTGCACGTGGCCGGGGTCACCGGACAACAGGACGTCGTGGACGTCGCCTTCACCGTCGCCGGCCATCCGACCGCCCCGCTGCCCGAGGCCACCGGCGACGGCCGGCTCGCCGTCCTCGCCTCCGTACGCCTCGAAGGCTCCAGCGGCGTCCTGGTCTGGTTCGGCGCACCCGCCCGGCGCGAGGTCGTCTTCACCGTCGGCAACCTCGGCCAGGCCCCCGTCAAGGACCCGGTCTTCCAGGTCGGCACCGCCCATGGCGTCTTCTCGCCGCAGTACGAGGAACGGCAGTGGCGCGGCACGATCGAGCCCGGCAGAAAGGCCCAGATCAAGCTGCCCGTCGAGCTGTCGGCGGGCGCGCACGGCGATTACGAGGTGTCGGTGAAGTACGCCGGCAAGATCCTGGTCGACCAGCCGTGGGGGGTCGGCCGGCCCTGGGGCGTGACGCTGTTCTGGCTGCTGCTCGCCGTGGTCGTCCCGGCCGCGCTCTTCCGGATCGGCATGGCGGTCGTGGACCGCGTCCGGCCGGGCGGCGCCGCCGGGTCCCGCGCCGGACACCGCCGTCGCCGCGCCCTTGTGCGTACACCCGAGAACGGCCCCGCATCCGAGCGGGACGAATCCACCAGCACGACCACGGTCCTGCCGTGGTTCACCCCGGACTCCGCACCGTCCGCACCGTCAGAGATCAGCCCGACGACGAAGGGACATCAGTGAGCACGCAACGGAGGATGAGCGCGGCGGGAGTCGCGCTGATGCTCGGCGGCGCGGGGATCATGCTGGCCGCCAGCCCCGCTCAGGCCGCCGAGGTCGCGTACAAGACCGAGTGCATTCCGCCGTCCATCTCCGGCCTCCCGCCGGTACAGGGCACGACGAAGGTGCAGATCACCGCACCGGCGGAGGCGAAGGTCGGCGACGAGGTCGAGGTCGTCTGGAAGACGGTCGAGGCCGCGTCCAAGAACCCCGACATCCTCGACCTGGAGAAGGACACGGTGAAGCCGACCGGCGTCGTCAAGGTCGGCGGAGCGGCGAGCGGCACGCTCACCATGGAGGGCCCGCGGCAGAACCCGCCGATCCCGAAGAACAGCCCGATGGTGCTGCCGGACATGAAGGGCAAGTTGAAGCTGGAGAAGGCGGGCGAGATCACGCTGACGCCGGACAAGTACAACATCAACGTCTCGAAGCCGATGTCGACGGACACGAAGTGTTCGCCGAAGGAGACCGTGGCCGTCGGGGCGACGATCAAGGTGTCGGAGGGCGGGGGCGGCAGCACGTCGGGCGGCACGACGTCCGGCGGCACGACGTCCGGCGGTACGACGTCGGGCGGCACGACGTCCGGCGGTACGACGTCGGGCGGCACGACGTCCGGCGGTACGACGTCGGGCGGCACCACTTCAGGAGGGACCACCGCCGGCGGAAGTACCGCCTCCGGAGGCACCACCGGAGGGGGCGGCGGGCAGACCGACTTCACGGGCAAGGAGGTCTCGGTCCAGTTCTCGTGCCAGTCGCCGGGCCCGGCGAACATCACCTCCAAGGTGACCATCAACGCCAAGAAGAACGGCGGGAGCTATGACCTCACGGTCAAGACCGCCAAGGGCGTCATGAACAGCCCCGCCCCGCTTCCCGCCGGGGCCCTCAAGCCCTCCATGGCGGTCAAGCTCGGCGGCGCCGACAGCGGCACGGTCAAGGTCGACGGCCCGGCGAACGCCGCGCCGCTGGAGCAGGGCAAGCCGGTCGACCTGCCGGACATGAAGGGCACGTACAAGCCCGGCGCGAGCGGCAAGGCGACGCTCAGCCCCGGCACCCTGACCATCAACGTCTCGCTCGGCGGCTCGCCGATCGTGATCCCCTGCCAGGTCAAGGGCGCCGTCCAGGCATCGCTGGAGCTCGACACGACCAAGCAGGAGGGCGGCGCGTCGGGCGGCGGTGACGCGGCGTCCGGCGGCGGCTCCGGCTCGGCCGGCTCCGGCGGCGGCCTCGCCGAGACGGGCGCCGAGGACGACGGCGCCCTGCGCGCCCTCGCCCTGGTCGCCGGCACGGTGATCCTGCTCGGCGGCGCGGTGTTCACGTTCACCCCGTGGGCCCGCCTGCGGCGCTGACGCGGCGAACGGAGAAGGGGGTGGGGCGGGCCCCCCACCCGCGGGGGGGCGGCGCCGGCCCCCGCCCCAGTCAGCGCGAAGACGGCCAGCAGCCCGGCGCCGTGGGAGGTCCCGAGGCCGGTCCGGCCGGCGCCGGTGACCATGCGCAGCGCGAGGAAGAGC
>NZ_JBHWBS010000051.1:0-19277 GCF_042735655.1 Streptomyces sp. NPDC059567
CCGGAAACGGTGCGGCGGGCCCATTCGCACGGGCAGTCCGTCGGAGACCTACCGCAGGCGGGCCATGAGCGCGTGCTCGACCAGGGTGATGAGCGCGCTCTTGGCGTCCGCGCGGTGGCGGGCGTCCGTGGTGATGATCGGGGTGTCCGGACCGATCTGGAGGGCCTCGCGGACCTCCTCCGGGTTGTAAGGCTGGTGGCCGTCGAACCCGTTCAGGGCGATGACGAACGGCAGGCCGCTGTTCTCGAAGTAGTCGACGGCCGGGAAGCAGTCGGCGAGCCGCCGGGTGTCGACCAGAACGACCGCACCGATCGCACCGCGGACCAGGTCGTCCCACATGAACCAGAAGCGGTCCTGACCGGGCGTACCGAAGAGGTACAGGATCAGGTCCTGGTCCAGGGTGATTCGGCCGAAGTCCATCGCGACAGTCGTCGTCGTCTTGTCGCCGGTGTGCGTGAGGTCGTCGATGCCCGCGGACGCAGACGTCATCACGGCCTCGGTACGCAGCGGGTTGATCTCCGAGACGGCGCCGACGAACGTGGTCTTGCCCACGCCGAAGCCACCCGCCACCACGATCTTCGCGCTGGTGGTTGAACGGGCCGCGCCGCCGCTAGAGCTTGCGAAGTCCACTGAGCACCCTTTCGAGCAGTGTCACGTCTGGCTGACCGCCGGCGGCCTCGTCGCCGCCGGGCTGGTGGATGGCGACAAGTCCGGCCTCGGCCAGGTCGGCGACGAGAATCCGGGCAACGCCGAGGGGGATGGAGAGAAGTGCCGAGATCTCGGCCACCGACTTGATCTCGAAGCACAGTCGGCAGATCCGCTGGTGCTCGGGCAACTGCCCCTGCAGCCGGGCCGGATCGGCCGTCGTACTGACCAGCGCCTCGATGGCGAGCTGGTAACGCGGCCGGGTCCGGCCGCCGGTCATCGCATACGGACGCACCAGCGGGTTGTGCCCGCCGGAACCGCCGGAACCGCCCGCACCCCTGCGCGCGGCGCTCGGCGCGCCGACCGGAGCCGACTGCTGGGCCTGAGGCTGCTGGTAGGGCTGCGCTGCGCCCTGTCTGCTCGGGGCGGAGGGAAAGTTGAACCGGTTCTGCGTGGTGTCGCCGTGCGGCTGCGATCCGTCAAAACCGTTGTAAGGGCGTCCGCCCGGGGGTGTACCCACGTCTCCTCCTCCGACTGCCTCGCGGTCCATGTCCCTGTGGAGCCGCGCCACCGCACCTTACGGTGCGGTGGCGTGAAACGCACTGTCTGTCTGTTAGTTGAGAAGACTTCCCTGAAGCTCCGCCCGGAGGTCAGGAGTCAGAACGCTGCCCGCGCGATCGACGAGCAGTGCCATCTCGTAGCCCACGAGACCGATGTCGGCCTCCGGGTGCGCGAGCACGGCCAGCGAAGAGCCGTCCGAGATCGACATGATGAAGAGGAAGCCCCTCTCCATCTCCACGACGGTCTGGTTGACCGCACCGCCCTCGAAGATGCGGGACGCGCCCGCGGTCAGCGAGGTCAGTCCGGAGGCGACGGCCGCCAGCTGGTCGGCGCGGTCCCGGGGGAATCCCTCGGACATCGCCAGCAGGAGTCCGTCGGCGGAGACCACCACGGTGTGGGACACCCCAGGGGTGTTGTCCACGAAGTTGGTGATCAACCAGTTCAGATTCTGCGCCGCCTGGCTCATGCTCACACTAACGCTCCTGGTTGTAGGTACTGCCCGGGCCGAGGCCCGATCCGTTCGTGTCCGTTCCCGCGGTGCGTCCCTGCTGGACACCACGGCGCAGGTTGCTCAACCTGCCCCGCACGTCCTCGGGATTGCGGGAGACCTGGGGGCCGCCCTGCGGGGTCTGCTCCGCCGTGCCCTCGACCAGATTGGCCTTGGGGACGCGCTTCGGAAGACCGGACGAGGTGACCCCGCCCGCCTTCGGGTCGCGGAGCTTCTCGGCCCGCTGCCAGCGCTCGTCGTTCGTCGAGCGCCACTCTTCGGTGCCGTCGGCTTGGTTCTGCTGAACCGGCTGCTCGGCCGGGTGCTGGACCGTCCGCGTGGGCAGACCCTGCTGCGCGGGCTGCGAAGCCTGTCCGGCGGTGCTGCCACGGCGCGGCAGACCGGCGTCGGTCATCGCGTGGCCGGCGTCCGGGGTGGGGTTCGGCGTGAGACCCGGACGGTCGAAGCCTACGCGCTCGGGGGCCGCTTCGGGAGCGCCGTGAGCAGATTCCGCATCCGCACCGTACGCCTGCTGGTAGCCGCCCTGGTACGCGCCCTGATCCTGCCAGTCACCCTGGTGGGCCTGGGGCTCGTAGGCGTTGTCGTACTGCGCCTGACCATTGTCCTGACCCTGGTACGCGGGTTCCGCATAGCCCTGCTCGGCATACCCGCCGGCGGGCTGGCCGTAGCCGTCGTAGCCCTGCTCCTGGTAGGCGTATCCGTCCTGCTGCGGAGCCTGGTTGCCGTAGTCGGGAGCGTACTCCTGGACGTACTCCTGCTCCTGCGCGTACTCCTGCTCGTACGCCTGCTGCTGCCCGTCCACCTCGTCGCGGTAGAGCGGACGCTCGCCGCCGTGGGCCTGCGACTCCAGGGCCGCCCGGCGCTCCTCGCGCATCAGCGAACGGTTCACCGGGTCGAGCTGGCGGTCGTCCGCCGGCTGCTCGTAGCGGGAGTCGTCGAAGCCGAGCTCCGCCGCGGTCCGCATCTGCGGCTGCGCCGGCTCGAAGGCGTGCTGCTGCTGTTGCGGGATGATCTGCGAGACCGTGAAGTCGTTCTCGGGGAGCTGCTCGCCACCACCACCGTGGGTGATCGCGTCCGGCAGCATGACCAGCGAGGTCGTACCGGCCTGCTCGCCCGAGGGGCGGAGCTGGACGCGGACGCCGTGCCGGTCGGCCAGCCGGCCGACCACGAACAGGCCCATGCGCTGCGAGACGGCGGCGTCCACGGTCGGCGGGTTGGCCAGCTTGTGGTTGATGTCCGCGAAGTCCTCGGCGGTCAGGCCGATTCCCTTGTCGTGGATCTCGACCATCACGCGGCCGTCGGGCAGTCGGGTCGCGGTGACGCGGACCTTGGTCTGCGGGGAGGAGAACGTGGTGGCGTTCTCCAGGAGCTCGGCGAGCAGGTGCACGAGGTCGGTCACGGCCTGGCCGTGGATCTCGGCCTCCGGGACACCGGCGAGCTCGATGCGCTCGTACTGCTCCACCTCGGAGGAGGCGGCACGCATGACGTCGACGAGCGGCACCGGCTGGTCCCAGCGGCGGCCCGGCTCCTCGCCGGCGAGGACGAGGAGGTTCTCGCCGTTGCGGCGCATACGGGTGGCCAGGTGGTCCAGCTTGAAGAGGTTCTCCAGCTGGTCCGGGTCGGCCTCGTTGTTCTCCAGGTCGGTGATGAGGGTCAGCTGGCCCTCGATCAGCGACTGGTTGCGGCGCGAGAGGTTGGTGAAGATCGCGTTGACGTTGCCCCGGAGCATGGCCTGCTCGGCGGCGAGCCGGACGGCCTCACGGTGGACCTGGTCGAAGGCGCGGGCGACCTCGCCGATCTCGTCCTGGGAGTCGATCGGGATGGGCTGGACCCGGGTGTCGACCCGGCCCGGCTCGGTACGGGACAGCTGGTCGACGAGCATCGGCAGACGCTGCTCGGCGATGGCGAAGGCGGCGGTGCGCAGCTCGCGCATCGAGCGGCTCATCTGGCGGGCCATCATCCCGGCCAGGATGAAGGCCGCGAGGAGGGCGATGACGACGATGCCACCGTTGACGAAGGCGTCCGTCTTGGCGTCCGAGGAGATGTTCGCCGCCTCGGCCACGGCCTTGTCGACGAGCTCCTTCTCGACCGTGGTGTAGCCGTCGAACTTGCCGGTGGCGACGGCCATCCAGGTCTGGGCGTTGATGCCCTGCTGCTTCAGCGCGGCGATCGCGTCGGCGTCCGCGGCCGCACCGATCTCCTTGACCACGCCGGTGAAGACGGAGCCGTCGGCCCCCTTCGGCAGGTTGAGGCCTGCCTCCTGCATCTTCTGCTCGCCGTCCTTGGCCTTCTCGCCCATGACCTGCTTCAGGCGGTCAACGTCCGCCTGGGTGCCACCGGAGTTGTACTCGCCGAGGGCGATCTGCTCCAGGTAGTTGTACGAGTTGAACGCCACGGACTGCTGGGCGAAGACCGCGTCCTTCTTGCTGGGCCGGACGAGGAGCTGTATGCCGATCGAGCGCTGCAGCGACTCGGCGCCCTTGGCGAGCTGGACGGCGTAGAGCGTACGGCCGTAGGCGGTGACGTTGCCGGTGCCGAGGCCGAGCTCGTTGGAGAACTCCATCAGGAAGTGCTGGACACCGGTGTACCCGAGCTGGGTGTTCACGGGGTCCAGAGCCGCGGTGTAGGAGATCTGGCGCAGCTTCTCGAGCTTGGGCTCCTCGCCCCTGAACAGCTTCAGGCGGCGCTCCAGGCCCTCGCCCTCGGGCATGTCCTTGACGGCCTCGTCGAACTTGACCTTGGCGGCGTCGGTGGCCGCGAAGGCCTGCGCCACCTCGTCGCCCTTGCGGTCCTCTCCGGAGAGGAGGGGAGCGGCGGTGAGGTCACGCTCGTTGAGAAGCGCCTGGCTGTACTCCGAGGCGGCGCGCACGATCAGCGCCGTCTTCTCGGCGTTCTGGGCCTCCTGCCAGGTGTCGATCGACCCCTTCACCTGGAAGCCGCCCATGACGAGGCCGACCAGCACGGGTATGAGGAGGATCGCGTTCAGCCTGGTCGGTACGCGCCAGTTGCGCGGGGACAGCTTGCTCGAGCTGCCCTGGCCGCTGCCGGCCTGGGGCGTCACCGGCGGTTCAGCGGGCGACGCCACCATGCGTGCCGGCGGCGTGAAGTTGCCTCGCGCCTGCTGCTCCGCGGAGCTTTCCTTGCTTCGCCTCACTCGACCAACAACCTCTCGGCGTCGGCACCTACGTTGTGCCGGTGTTTCGTTCAGGGCCGTACTACTCGGGAGTTCATGAATTGCAGCACGTGAAGGGTGTCCCTTCCAAACAGCCCTGAGCACCGGTTTTGGCCACTCGAAGCCCAAGATAAAACGGGCATAAAGAACGAGCCCCGCCAAATGGCGAGGCTCATGTGAGCACAGCGGCACCAATCGGATGCGTCGGGTGTCCGAGGGGCCGCAATTCTCATTCGAAACGTTATGAACACGGGGGCGGGCCGTGTCGAACGACACAGGCCGCCCCCCAAGCGGCGTACGACAACTTCCGTAGATGATCGCCTATTTGAGTCGTGCCATCAGCGCATGCTCGACAAGCGTGATCAAAGCGCTCTTGGCGTCCGCGCGGTGGCGGGCGTCGGTGGTGATGATCGGAGTGCCCGGACCGATCTGCAGCGCCTCGCGGACCTCGTCGGGGGTGTACGGCTGGTGCCCCTCGAAGCCGTTCAGGGCGATGACGAACGGCAGGCCGCTGTTCTCGAAGTAGTCGACGGCCGGGAAGCAGTCGGCGAGACGGCGGGTGTCCACGAGCACGACGGCGCCGATGGCACCGCGGACCAGGTCGTCCCACATGAACCAGAAGCGGTCCTGACCGGGCGTACCGAAGAGGTACAGGATCAGGTCCTGGTCCAGGGTGATTCGGCCGAAGTCCATCGCCACCGTCGTGGTGGTCTTGTCGCCGGTGTGCGTCAGATCGTCGATCCCGGCCGAGGCCGAGGTCATGACGGCCTCGGTACGCAGCGGGTTGATCTCCGAGACGGCGCCGACGAACGTGGTCTTGCCCACGCCGAAGCCACCCGCCACCACGATCTTCGCGCTGGTGGTTGAACGGGCCGCGCCGCCGCTAGAGCTTGCGAAGTCCACTGAGCACCCTTTCGAGCAGTGTCACGTCCGGCGTGCCGCCGGCCTCTCCGTTGCCCGGCTGGTGGATCGCCACCATGCCCGCCTCCGCCAGGTCGGCGACGAGGATCCGGGCGACACCGAGCGGCATGGACAGCAGTGCCGAGACCTCGGCCACCGACTTGACCTCCCGGCACAGGTGGCAGATCCGCTGGTGCTCGGGGAGCAACGTCGAGAGGTGTGCCGGGTCGGCCGTGGTGCTGACCAGCGCCTCTATGGCGAGTTGGTAGCGCGGCCGGGTCCGGCCGCCGGTCATCGCATACGGACGAACCAGCGGCTGGTCGCCTTCATGTCCGTACGACTCGTCTATAGAGGAGCCGTACGGATCGTGAGAGGCGGGGGGCGGGGTCATGAATCCTCCGGGCGTGACGGCACGGGTCGAATGCCGTCTGATGGGGCCGGTGGGGGGCCGGATGGGGCGGCCGGACGGTGTGTGATCCCAGGGCGGCACGGAGGGGCGGGCCACCCTGTCGGTGTCTTAGTGCAGGAGGCTTCCCTGGAGCTCGGCACGGAGATCCGGGGTGAGTACGCTGCCGGCCCGGTCGACCAGCAGCGTCATCTCGTAGCCCACGAGGCCGATGTCGCACTCCGGGTGCGCGAGAACGGCCAGTGAGGAACCGTCGGAGACGGACATCAGGAAGAGGAAGCCGCGCTCCATCTCCACGACCGTCTGCGCGACAGGACCGCCCTCGAAGATCCGGGACGCGCCCGCGGTCAGCGAGGTAAGTCCGGACGCGACCGCCGCCAGCTGGTCGGCGCGGTCGCGGGGGAATCCTTCCGACATGGCCAGCAGCAGGCCGTCGGCGGAGACCACCACTGTGTGGGACACCCCGGGGGTGTTGTCCACGAAGTTGGTGATCAACCAGTTCAGATTCTGCGCCGCCTGGCTCATCGCGCTCAACTAACGCTCCTGCTGGTGGGTCGGGCCGAGGCGGAAGCTACCCGTGGTCGAGTTGCCCGCCTGGCGGCCCTGTTGGATACCGCGGCGCAGATTGGTGAGCCGGCCGCGGACGTCATCGGGTGCACGCGAGACCTGAGGACCGGCCGTGTGGGCCTGCTCCTGCGCGGTTCCGGGTACGAGGTTGGCCTTCGGGACCCGTCGCGGCAGCCCGGAGGTGGTGACGCCGCCGGCCGCGGGCTTGCGGACCCGCTCGGCCTGGCGCACCAGTTCGTCGTTGGGCGAGGTCCGCCACGAGGCGGGGCCGCCCTGCTGCTGACCGCCCTCGCCGCCGCCCTGCGCGGCGGGGCGCCGCGGAGCGGGGGAGGCGGGCTGCTGAGGCACGACCGGGGTCTGCATCGTCTGATCGACCGCACCCCGTCCGTTGTCCTGCTGACCCTGGTCCTGACCGTGGAACCAGTTGGTCTCCAGCGTGTCGTACAGGGGGGTACGGGCGTCGCTCGGGCCGCTCGCCGGAGGCAGGGCCTCGGGCTGGCGGGGCTGCTGCAGCTGAGGCTGCTGCGGCTGCTGGGGCAGGTTCCCGGCCGGGCGGGGCGCACCGTAGTCGCCGCCGCCGCGGGGGCGCTGGGCCGGGGGCTGCTGCTGGTACCCCTGGGGCTGCTGGGGCGCCTGCTGCGGCTGTCCGAAGTCCGGGCGGGGGAACTGCGCGGTGGACGCCGGGTCCTGCGAGGGCTGCGGCTGGTACCCCTGAGGAGCCTGCTGCGGGTTCTGCTGGCGGCCGAAGTCCGGGCGGGGGAACTGGCCCGTGGAACCGGGGCCCTGAGGCGCCGTCGGCCGGGGGTACTGGCCCGTGGTCTCCGGCTCCTCGTGACCGCGCGGCGCGTCCAGCGGCGACATCTCCTGCTGCGGGCGGCGGACCGGCTGAGCCGGGTCGTTGCCCCAGCTGGTGGTCTGCGGACGCTGCTGCTGCGGGTTGCCGCCGGGCAGCTCGGCGCGCGGGTAGCCGCCCTGGCCGGGGCGACCGCCCTGCGGGGCCTGGTTGCCCTGGCCCTGCTGCGGCTGCTGGGGAGCCTTGCCCTGGTTGCCCTGACCCTGGCCCTGGCCGCCCCAGACGTCAGTACGGGACGGAATGGCGCTCTGCGCGCCGCCGAAGCCACCGGCGCCGAGGCCCGGACGCTGCGGCTCCGTGGACACCTGCGGCATCTGCGAGGTCTGCTGGCCCTGGTGCTGCTGCTGCGGGGCCTGGCCCTGCGGACCGTTCGGGCGCTGCGCGCCGTCCCGGCCGGGCAGCGCGGCACGCGGGCCGCTGCCCGCGCCGACCTGACCGCGGGCGGCACTCGCACCGGCACCGAGCCGGCCGGCCGACGCCGACGAGGCGGACGGCGCGCCACCGATGCCCGGACGGCCACCGGCGCCGGGACCACCGGCCGCACCCGGACCGCCGGTCAGGCGGCCACCGGAAGCGGCGGGAGCCTGCGGCATCGCGCCCTGGCCGCCGGGGCCCTGCTTGGGAGCGGGCTTCTTGCCGCCGTGGGCGACGTCGACGGGGAGCATGACGAGCGCGGTGGTGCCGCCGGAGTCCGACGGGCGCAGCTGGATGCGGATGCCGTGTCGCAGGGACAGGCGGCCGACCACGAACAGACCCATGCGGCGGGAGACGGAGACGTCCACGGTGGGCGGCGAGGCGAGCCGCTCGTTGATCGCGGCGAGGTCCTCGGGGGAGAGGCCGATGCCGGTGTCGTGGATCTCGACGAGCACACGGCCGTCGGGCAGCGCGTGACCGGTGACGCGGACCTTGGTCTGCGGCGAGGAGAACGAGGTGGCGTTCTCGAGCAGCTCGGCGAGGAGGTGCACGAGGTCGTTGACGACGCGGCCGGCGACCTCGGTCGCCGGGACGGCGGCCAGTTCGATGCGCTCGTACTGCTCCACCTCGGAGGCGGCGGCACGGAGCACGTCGACCAGCGGGACCGGACGGGTCCAGCGACGGCCGGGCTCCTCACCGGCGAGGACGAGGAGGTTCTCACCGTTACGGCGCATACGCGTCGCGAGGTGGTCGAGCTTGAAGAGCGAGGAGAGCTGGTCCGGGTCGGCCTCGCGGGACTCCAGCTCGGAGATGAGCGAGAGCTGACGCTGGATAAGACCCTGGGAGCGGCGCGAGAGGTTGGTGAACATCGCGTTGACGTTGCCCCGCAGCAGGGCCTGCTCGGCGGCGAGGCGGACCGCCTCGCGGTGCACGTCGTCGAAGGCCGCGGCCACCTGGCCGATCTCGTCCCGGGAGTGCACACCGACGGACTCGACGGAGGTGTCGACGTCCTGCGGGTCGGCCTCGGAGAGCTGCTTGACGAGCTCGGGCAGACGGTCCTGGGCGACCTTGGTCGCGGTGTCCTGGAGCCGGCGCAGCGAGCGGATCATGGACCGCGCCACGACGAAGGCGCCGACGAGCGAGACACCGAGGACGAGGAGGATCAGCGCACCGTTGATGATGGCGTCGCGCTGCGACTCGGCGCGCAGCTCACGGGCCTTGGTGTCCATCTGGCCGAGCAGGTTGGCCTCGATGCGGCTCATCGCCACGATCTTGGTGCCGTACTCGTCGGTGAAGTTCAGGTGACCGCGCAGCGTGCGGCCGGCCAGGCCGCTGTCGGTGCTCAGCACCCGGTCCGCGTACTTGTCGGCGGCCTCGATGGAGGGGTTGCCGGTGGTGAGCGAGGCGGTCAGCTCGGCGGCGTCGCCACCGGCCGACTCGTAGATGGTCTCGAAGGACTTGAGCTCGACCTTCTCACCCTGCTGGGCGGCGTAGCCGTAGAGGCGGTCGCCCTGCTCCAGCTTGCCGGGCCGGCTGTTGTCCGGGGGCAGCGCCGAGGCGATGATCGCCTGCTGGACGGAGGCGTACTCCTTGGCGGACGAGAACGCCGCGAGCGCCCGGGTCCGCTTGATCATCTCGGGGTTGCTGGTCGCCTGCGCCATGTCCTGGGAGAGGCTCAGCAGCGAGCGGATCAGCCGGCTGTACGCCTCGACCGTCACCGAGTGGGAGACGCCCTTCTTGTAGGCGTCGGTTCGGATGCCGCCGAGCTGGACGACCTGGGAAGCGATCTGGCTGACGTTCTGACGGATGCTCTGCAGCGCCTCGTCGCCCTCGGTGGCGGGGATGTCCCCGGTGGCGTCCATGAACGCCTTCTGGGCCCGGTCCGTCGCCTTGCGCTTGGTGGCGACCTGATAGTCGCCGGACGACTTCCCGTTGGCCAGCGGACCGGCGGAGTGGTCACGCTCGGCCTGCAGGGCCTGGGCGAGGTCGGTCGCCTCCTGCGTCAGCTTGGTGAGCAGCTGGAGGTGGTCGAGCTGCTCCATGTCCTGGAGGGACTCGCTGATTCGGATGCCGCCGAGGCTGGTGGCCGCGACCACGGGGAGGGTCAGCAGGGCGACCAGACGCGTCGAGATGCGCCAGTTGCGCAGGGCTATTCGCGGCCCGACCTCGTTCTCGGCCTTGGGCTTCTTCGCGGTGGTGGCGGACTCGGTGGCAGAGGTCGTGGCGCCGGAGCGCCCGGAGGCCTCACCGCCCTCGCCTGCCGGACCCTTGCCCGGGTTCGGGGCGTGCTGGGCCGAGGAACCGCGGTCGGTTCCGGCGCGAGGCTCCTGCTCCGCGGCAGCGTTGCTGCCATCCCTCTTGAATCGTCCCTGCACTAGCGTCGCAACCTCTGGACCAGGCGCCCTTCCGCGTGAACGGAGAGGACGGTGTCGGCGTCTCGGGACGCGGAATGCGCCCCATGGTGGTCGTCGATGACCGGCGCAGTTCCCCCTTCCCCGCCGCTCACCCGGCGCTGCGTTGCGCCCCCTGCGCGCCGGCTTGAAACCCGCGGCGGTGCGTGGAATTCCAGCACAGTGCCGGATCTCCAACAAGGGCCGCGTCTCGGACGTCCGACTGCATGACAACCCGTGAACATCATGTCACCCCACGTAGAAGATGATCATGGAGGAATCGGACTTATTACTCCCAAAGGCTCATGGAGTCCGAGTGTCCCAGTCGCCATGATCAGGAGCGGAATGAAGCATTCAGTAGGGGAATGTCCGTTTCCTTGACCCCCGAGGGTGGACCGTTATGTCCGGATCATCCCGGCCGTGGTGAGCAAACTCACACCTAGATCGTTGTCTCCCCCATGCATTCGAAGGGAATTGCACGTTTAGCCTGACGCTTTACAAGACTCCCCGTTCTGTAGAGGCTCGCGAAAACATGAAGACGACGATGCTGCTCCGCTCCACGGCCAACCCCCGCCGCACCACGCTCGCCCACCTCGAGGACGCCGAGCAGCTCGGCCGGGGCGCGCAGCTGGAGCACGTGGCCGAGCTCCCCACGCAGACGGCCAACCCCCGCCGCACGGTCCTCATGACCGCCCCCGAGGCAGCGCAGCCCGCACAGTAATACGGCAGGAGCCGCCCCTCACCGCGTTAGCCTGGAGCGTCAGACTCCAGCAAGTACCAAGTGAGGGGCGACAGCACTCGTGCGCATCGCCAGATTCTCCATCGACGGCAATGTCGCCTTCGGCGCCGTCGAGGGCGAGGGAACCGTCGAGTCCGGCGGCCTGGTCCTCGACATCATCAAGGGCATCCCGTACACCGACTTCGAGCTCAGCGGCACCAAGGTCCCGCTCGGCAAGGTACGGCTCCTGCCGCCCGTGCTCCCCAACAAGGTCGTGGCCATCGGCCGCAACTACGCGGAGCACGCCGCCGAACTCGGCAACGAGGTCCCGGAGGTCCCCGTCGCCTTCTTCAAGCCGACCACCTCGGTGATCGGCCCCGGCGACGCCATCGAGTACCCCTCCTTCTCCAACGAGCTGCACCACGAGGCCGAACTGGCCGTGGTCATCGGCCGTATGTGCCGCGAGGTCCCGCGCGAGCGCGTCAAGGACGTCATCTTCGGCTTCACCTGCGCCAACGACGTCACCGCCCGCGACGCGCAGGCGCGCGAGAAGCAGTGGGCCCGGGCGAAGGGCTTCGACACCAGCTGCCCGCTGGGCCCCTGGGTCGAGACGGGTCTGGACCTGGCCGCCGCGAGCGACCTCACCATCCAGGCCACGGTCAACGGCGAACAGCGCCAGCTCGGTCGCACCAGCGACATGATCCGCTCCATCGAGGACCTGGTCGTCCACATCACCGAGGCCATGACGCTGCTCCCGGGCGACGTCATCCTCACCGGCACTCCCGCCGGGGTCGGCCCCCTCAACGTCGGCGACGAGGTCGCCGTCACCATCGAAGGCATCGGCACTCTCACCAACAAGGTGATCAAGCGTGGCTAACGCGAACGTCCGCGTACGTTTCTGTCCCTCCCCGACCGGCAACCCCCACGTGGGCCTGGTCCGCACCGCCCTCTTCAACTGGGCCTTCGCCCGGCACAACCAGGGCACCATGGTCTTCCGCATCGAGGACACCGACGCGGCGCGCGACTCCGAGGAGTCGTACAACCAGCTGCTCGACTCGATGCGCTGGCTCGGTCTCGACTGGGACGAGGGCCCCGAGATCGGCGGCCCTCACGAGCCGTACCGCCAGTCGCAGCGGATGGACATCTACAAGGACGTCGCCGAGAAGCTGCTCGCCGGCGGCTACGCCTACCACTGCTTCTGCACCGCCGTGGAGCTGGAGGCCCGTCGTGACGCGGCACGCCTGGCCGGCAAGCCCTCGGGCTACGACGGCACCTGCCGCAACCTGAGCGACGAGCGCATCGAGCGCTACCGCGCCGAGGGCCGCGAGTCGATCGTCCGCTTCAAGATGCCCGACGAGCCGATCACCTTCACCGACCTGGTCCGCGGCGAACTCACCTTCACCCCGGACAACGTCCCGGACTACGGCATCGTGCGCGCCAACGGCGCCCCGCTGTACACCCTGGTCAACCCGGTCGACGACGCGCTGATGGAGATCACGCACGTCCTGCGCGGCGAGGACCTGCTCTCCTCGACCCCGCGCCAGATCGCGCTCTACAAGGCGCTGATCGAGCTGGGCGTCGCCAAGGAGATCCCCGCCTTCGGCCACCTGCCGTACGTGATGGGCGAGGGCAACAAGAAGCTCTCCAAGCGCGACCCGCAGGCGTCCCTGAACCTCTACCGGGAGCGCGGCTTCCTGCGCGAGGGCCTGCTGAACTACCTCTCGCTCCTGGGCTGGTCCTTCTCGGCGGACCAGGACATCTTCACCATCGAGCAGATGGTCGAGAAGTTCGACATCGCCGACGTCAACGCCAACCCGGCGCGCTTCGACCTCAAGAAGGCCGAGTCGATCAACGCCGATCACATCCGGATGCTGGACGTGAAGGCGTTCGCCGCGGCCTGCGAGCCCTGGCTGGCGGCCCCGCACGCCAACTGGGCGCCCGAGGACTTCGACCGCGCCGCCTGGGACGCCATCGCGCCGCACGCCCAGACCCGGGTGACCGTCCTCTCGGACATCACGGCCAACGTGGACTTCCTCTTCCTGCCCGAGCCGGTCTTCGACCAGCCCTCGTGGGACAAGGCCATGAAGGGCGAGCCGGCCGCGCTGCTCACCACCGCGCGCGCCAAGCTGGAGTCGGCCGACTGGAGTGACCCGGAGTCCCTCAAGAACGCGGTCCTGGCCGCCGGCGAGGAGCACGGTCTGAAGCTCGGCAAGGCCCAGGCCCCGGTCCGCGTCGCGGTCACCGGGCGCACGGTCGGCCTGCCGCTCTTCGAGTCCCTGGAGATCCTGGGCAAGGAGAAGACCCTGACCCGCATCGACGCGGCGCTGGCGAAGCTGGCCGCGTAACGGTCTCCGGTACGTGACGAGGCCCGGCCCCCTTCACGGGAGCCGGGCCTCGATGCGTCGGTGGCGCGGAGGGTCAGCCCTCCGCGAGGGTCGCCCGCGCCGCGGGGCTCTCACGTACCGTGGCCCCATGGCCATCCGCGCGGTCCTGTGGGACATCGACGACACGCTCTTCGACTACTCCCGTGCCGACCTGACCGGGATGCGCGACCACCTCACGGCCGAGGGCCTGGTGGACGGATTCGACTCCGTCGACCAGGCCCTCCGTCGTTGGCAGGAGCTGACCGTCGTCCACTGGCGGCGCTTCGAGGCGGGCGGGGTGGACTTCCGGGAACAGCGGCGGGAGCGGGTGCGGGACTTCCTCGCCGCGCCGGGGCTGACCGCCGCCGAGGCCGACGCCTGGTTCGAGCGGTACTTGGCGCACTACGAGGCCGCGTGGGAGCTCTTCCCCGACGCCGTGCCCGTCCTCGACGTGCTGGCGGGTGACTACCGTCACGCGGTCCTGTCGAACTCCAGCATCCACAACCAGGACCGCAAGCTGCGCGTCCTCGGCCTGCGCGAGCGCTTCGAGGCCGTCGTCTGCGCCGCGGAGCTGGGGGTCGCGAAGCCGGCCGCCGAGGCCTTCCACGCCGCCTGCGCCGCACTGGGGCTGGCCCCCGGTGAGGTGGCGTACGTCGGCGACCAGCCGGACATCGACGCGCGCGGGGCCGCCGAGGCGGGGCTCAGGGGGATCTGGCTGGACCGCACCGCCATTGGCGGGCGACCCGAGCTGACCCGCATCACCGACCTCCACCAGCTCCCCGGTCTGCTGCGCGGGGATACCCGTTTTGGAGCGCCGGACACCTTCAGGTAATGTTCTTCCTGCGCCGAGGGGAGCAAGCCGAAAGGCCGAAACCCACCGGAGCACAACCCGAACAAGATCCCCTTTGCGGGGGGTCGCGTTTTGGTGGCCTATGGTGTAATTGGCAGCACGACGGTTTCTGGTTCCGTTAGTCTAGGTTCGAGTCCTGGTAGGCCAGCTCGCAGAGCTCATCTGCATCGTACGCGGATCTCATCCGCAAAGCCCCCGTTGTGTAGCGGCCTAGCACGCTGCCCTCTCAAGGCAGTAGCGCCGGTTCGAATCCGGTCGGGGGTACAGATCCATCCTGCGGATCACCAGGGTCGCTCCCGGTGATCATGCGGTGACATCACCCGGCACCTCGTGTGCCGGGTGGGATCGCTAGGGCCCCCGTTGTGTAGCGGCCTAGCACGCCGCCCTCTCAAGGCGGTAGCGCCGGTTCGAATCCGGTCGGGGGTACTGGTTTAAACCACCATGGCCTATGGTGTAATTGGCAACACTACGGTTTCTGGTACCGTCATTCTAGGTTCGAGTCCTGGTAGGCCAGCTCGCAGAGCTCATCTGCATCGTACGCGGATCTCATCCGCAAGGCCCCCGTTGTGTAGCGGCCTAGCACGCCGCCCTCTCAAGGCGGTAGCGCCGGTTCGAATCCGGTCGGGGGTACGCATCGAGGAAGCCCTTCCCTTCGGGGGAGGGCTTCCTCGCGTTACGGACGACACCGCACACAACTCCGGCCCACCGCTGCGGCGTTGAAGCGGTGGGCCGGTGTTCGGGCAGGAGGGACGTGAAGCGCGTCAGCCGTTGCGGCGGAGCGCCTCGGAGAGGCGGGCGGCGGCATCGATGACCGCCTGGGCGTGCATGCGGCCCGGGTGGCGCGTCAGGCGCTCGATCGGCCCGGAGACCGACACGGCGGCCACCACGCGGTTCGAGGGGCCGCGTACGGGCGCGGAGACGGACGCGACGCCCGGCTCCCGCTCGCCGATCGACTGCGCCCAGCCACGGCGCCGTACGCCGGAGAGGGCCGTCGCCGTGAAGCGGGCGCCCTGAAGTCCGCGGTGGAGCCGCTCGGGCTCCTCCCAGGCCATGAGGATCTGCGCCGAGGAGCCGGCCTTCATCGTCAGCGTCGAGCCGACCGGGACCGTGTCCCGAAGGCCGGACAGTCGCTCGGCCGCCGCGACGCAGATGCGCATGTCGCCCTGGCGGCGGTAGAGCTGGGCGCTCTCGCCGGTGACATCGCGCAGATGCGTCAGTACGGGGCCCGCGGTGGCGAGCAGGCGGTCCTCACCGGCCGCGGCGGCGAGCTCCGCCAGGCGCGGTCCGAGGATGAACCGGCCCTGCATGTCGCGAGCCACCATCCGGTGGTGTTCCAGTGCCACGGCGAGGCGATGTGCCGTGGGTCGTGCGAGTCCCGTCGCCGCGACCAGACCTGCGAGGGTGGCCGGACCGGACTCCAGGGCGCTCAGGACAAGGGCTGCCTTGTCGAGAACGCCCACGCCGCTAGAGTTGTCCATGCAACGATATTCACGTCTCACTCTGTGAAACGCAAGTTCAATTTTCCCGGGATCTTGCGACCCTGGTGAGGCGGCCGCACAACGGCCTGCGAAACGGGTCTCTAGTTGCGCCGACGTAGCCGTCGGCCGGAGGGAAAGCGATGGGTAGGACACTCGCGGAGAAGGTCTGGGACGACCACGTCGTCCGGCGCGCCGAGGGCGAGCCCGACCTCCTCTTCATCGATCTGCACCTGCTGCACGAGGTGACCAGCCCCCAGGCGTTCGACGGCCTGCGCCAGAACGGCCGGCAGGTGCGGCGCCTCGACCTCACCATCGCCACCGAGGACCACAACACCCCGACCCTCGACATCGACAAGCCCATCGCCGACCCGGTCTCGCGCGCCCAGTTGGAGACCCTGCGCAAGAACTGCGCGGAGTTCGGCGTACGGCTGCACCCGCTGGGCGACGTCGAGCAGGGCGTCGTCCACGTCGTGGGCCCGCAGCTGGGCCTGACCCAGCCCGGCACCACCGTCGTCTGCGGCGACTCGCACACCTCCACGCACGGCGCCTTCGGCGCGCTGGCGTTCGGCATCGGCACCAGCCAGGTCGAGCACGTCCTGGCCACCCAGACCCTGCCGCTGGCCCGCCCCAAGACCATGGCGATCACCGTCGACGGGGAGCTGCCCGAGGACGTCACCGCCAAGGACCTGATCCTGGCGATCATCGCCAAGATCGGCACCGGCGGCGGTCAGGGCTACATCCTGGAGTACCGCGGCTCCGCCATCGAGAAGCTCTCGATGGAGGCCCGGATGACCATCTGCAACATGTCGATCGAGGCCGGCGCCCGCGCGGGCATGATCGCCCCCGACGAGACCACCTTCGCGTATCTGAAGGGCCGCGCCCACGCCCCCGAGGGCGAGGACTGGGACGCCGCCGTCGCGTACTGGGAGACCCTGAAGTCCGACGAGGACGCGGTCTTCGACGCCGAGGTCGTCATCGACGCCGCCTCCCTGGCGCCGTTCGTCACCTGGGGCACCAACCCCGGCCAGGGCGCACCGCTTTCGGCGAACGTCCCCGACCCGGCTTCGTACGAAGACGCTTCGGAGCGCCTGGCCGCCGAAAAGGCCCTGGAGTACATGGGGTTGACCGCCGGACAGCCGCTGCGGGACATCAAGGTCGACACCGTCTTCGTAGGCTCCTGCACCAACGGCCGCATCGAGGACCTGCGCAACGCCGCCGCCCTGCTGGAGGGCCGCAAGGTCGCCGAGGGCGTCCGGATGCTGGTCGTCCCCGGCTCGGTCCGGGTGGCCCTGCAGGCCGTCGAGGAGGGCCTGGACAAGGTCTTCAAGGAGTCCGGCGCCGAATGGCGGCACGCGGGCTGCTCGATGTGTCTGGGCATGAACCCCGACCAACTGGCGCCCGGTGAGCGCTCCGCGTCCACCTCCAACCGCAACTTCGAGGGTCGGCAGGGCAAGGGCGGCCGGACCCACCTGGTCTCGCCCCAGGTCGCCGCCGCCACCGCCGTACTGGGCCACCTGGCCTCCCCGGCCGATCTGTCCGACGTCGCTACGCCCGCGGGGGTCTGAGGAACCATGGAAGCTTTCACCACGCACACCGGCCGGGCCGTCCCGCTGCGCCGCAGCAACGTCGACACCGACCAGATCATCCCCGCGCACTGGCTGAAGAAGGTCACCCGCGACGGCTTCGAGGACGGGCTGTTCGAGGCCTGGCGCAAGGACTCCGAGTTCGTGCTCAACCGCCCCGAGCGGCAGGGCGCCACGGTCCTGGTGGCCGGCCCCGACTTCGGCACCGGCTCCTCCCGTGAGCATGCCGTCTGGGCGCTGCAGAACTACGGCTTCAAGACCGTCATCTCCTCCCGGTTCGCCGACATCTTCCGCGGCAACTCGCTGAAGAACGGCCTGCTGACCGTCGTCCTGGACCAGAAGACCGTGGACGCGCTCTGGGAGCTGACCGAGGCCGATCCGACGGCCGAAATCACCGTTGACTTGGAGCGCCGCAAGGTGCTGGCGGCCGGGATCGACGCCGACTTCGAGCTCGACGAGAACGCCCGCTGGCGTCTGCTGAACGGTCTGGACGACATCAGCCTCACCCTTCAGAACGAAGCCGACATCGCGACCTACGAGGCGGCCCGGCCGGCCTTCAAGCCGCGTACAATTACGGTCTGAGCAGCGCTTTTCCACGACTGCGCCCCCCACCCTCCGGTGGGGGGCGCAGTCGCTTGTTGAGACCCCGTCGGGCGACAACTCGCCCTAGATGGCACAATCGGTGCATGGAACGCGACAGCCAACTCGAGCTCTACGAGGCAGTCGCCGCCCGATTGAAGGAAGCGCACACAAGAGTGCGTGAACTGCAAGTCCCGGAGGGCGTAAGGATGGCGCTGTCCCGGAAGCTGCTGGTCGTCACGGCAGCGGCGAAGCACGATCTCGCGGACGCGGCAACGCGTCTCGACCGGTTGATGAAGGACCTCGATGAGGGCCGATTCCCTGAAGACGACTGACACCAGGAACTCCGCAACGGGACTTCTGCGTTGCGGCACTAGGGTGATTAGCCCGTTTCGTGTTTGATTTGCGGTATATACATGCCTAACGTGCGAAAAAGCTTGAACACTTTCGTTCTGGCAATGTCTCCGAAGGGGAAGACGTGAACAAGGCGCAGCTCGTAGAAGCGATTGCCGACAAGCTCGGCGGCCGTCAGCAGGCCGCGGACGCTGTCGACGCGGTGCTGGACGCGATCGTGCGTGCCGTGGTCGGCGGGGACCGGGTTTCGGTCACCGGCTTCGGCTCGTTCGAGAAGGTCGACCGCCCGGCCCGGTACGCCCGCAACCCGCAGACGGGTGAGCGCGTGCGGGTCAAGAAGACCTCGGTGCCGCGCTTCCGTGCGGGTCAGGGCTTCAAGGACCTGGTCAGCGGCTCGAAGAAGCTCCCCAAGGGCGGCGAGGTCTCCGTCAAGAAGGCGCCCAAGGGCAGCCTGACCGGCGGTGCTTCCGCGACCGTGAAGAAGGCCGCGGCCAAGAAGGCCACCACCGCCAAGAAGGCGGCCGCCAAGAAGGCCACCGTCAAGAAGACCGTGGCGAAGAAGACCACCGCGGTCAAGAAGACCACCGCCGCGAAGAAGACCACCGCGGTCAAGAAGACCACGGCGGCGGCCAAGAAGGCGGCCCCGGCGAAGAAGACGACGGCCACGGCCAAGAAGACCGTCGCCAAGAAGACCGCGCCGGCGAAGAAGGCCACGGCGAAGAAGGCGCCCGCCAAGAAGACGACGGCGCGCAAGACCACCGCCAAGAAGGCCGCCGCGAAGAAGTAGGAGTAAGCGGCGCAGGGGCCATTGGCCACTCACACGCCGGGCCGGGCTCCCCGCGGGGAGCCCCGCCCGCGGGGCGTTGAAGCCCCCGTCGGCCCAATCGGGCCGATAGACTAGGTGCCCCCCGCCCAGTCCCCACCGTAGCCCCCGTG
>NZ_JBHWBS010000051.1:19287-31880 GCF_042735655.1 Streptomyces sp. NPDC059567
GCCCCCCGCCTCTCATCGGCGCTCCGGGGCGGGGGCCCCCTGCCCCCCCCCCCCGGGGGGGGGCCCCCCCCGGGGGCCCCCCCCCCCCGCGGCGCTTTCACGCCCCCTTCGGCCCAGTCGGGCCGATCTCTTCGGTGCCCGCGGCCGATTCCGCTCGGTCGACCCGGTGGTTCAGAGGGTCTGCAGCGTCACCAGCGTGATCCGCAGCCCCGCGTTCCCGGCCGGCCCGGCCTCCGTCTCGATCCGCACCCGCTGCCCCGGACGCAGCAGCAGCAAGCCGCCCGCGTCGAAGGCATCGGCCCCGAACTCCACCGGGGTGCCGTCGTCGAGCAGCACACTGCCGCTGCGGGTCTCGGGGTCGTACGTGTACGCGGTCGCCTGCATGGTCCGCAGCCTATCCGGCCGGATGGAACCGATGGGCCGCCGTCCGCGGGCCGACACCCAGCGCCCACGCGGCCGCCAGATCCTCGCCGGTGTCCACGTCCCGGCGCACGGAATCCACCCCGGACAGCCGGATTTCCACCGCCCCCGAAGACAAATGCCGCCGGCGCGAAGCGCCCCCGAATGCAGGTGCCAATTCCACTCCCGGACCCGCCGAGAGGAATGTCGTACCGATTTCGGCAGCATCTGCGAGAAATGTCCGGGGGAATTCACCGGCGGCGTCCAGGACCCGGGCCAGCTCCCCCGGGCGCAGCGCCGGCAGGTCCGCGTTGAGCGCCGCGACCCCCGCGCCCGGCCGGGACCCCCGTACCGTCCGCGCCCCGTGCGCCAGCGCCGCGTTGAGTCCGGCGCCCGGCGAGTCGGGCACGATCCGCGCGCCGAGCGCCGCCAGCGCCACCGCGGCCACGGCATCGTCCGTGACGACCGCCACATCCCGTACCCGCCCGCATTCCAGCGCCGCGGCCACCGTGTCCTGCGCGAACGCCAGCGCGAGCCGAGGGCGCAGCAGCGCCCCGGTGGCCGTGGCGAGCCTGCTCTTCGCCCGCGCAAGGGGCTTCAGGGGGACGACCAGGGACCAGCCGCCGTCCGGATCGGTGTTCATCGGGGCCCATTCTGTCCCGACACCCGCCACGTGTGATCGACGGGCCGTAGGGGCCGGTGCCCGGCGGCGGCCCGATCCCGGGGCGTACGGTGTTCTCGACAGACCAGGAGCATGGGGCGACACTTGTCCCCCTGCACGCCAGTCCCAGAGGAAGGTGCACGAGTGTCCCGCCGCAGAATCGGCTTCTGGTACCGCCTGGCGGCGGTCATCGCTAAACCGCCGCTGGTGGTTCTGTTCAAGCGGGACTGGCGCGGAGCGGAACACATTCCGGCCGACGGCGGATTCATCACCGCCGTCAATCACAACTCGTATCTGGACCCGCTGTCCTACGCGCACTTCCAGTACAACACCGGACGCGTCCCGCGCTTCCTCGCCAAGGCCGGCCTCTTCAAGGGCTCGTTCGTCGGCACGATGCTGCGCGGCACCGGACAGATCCCCGTCTACCGCGAGACGACCAACGCGCTGGACGCCTTCCGCGCCGCCGTCGAGGCCATCGAGCGCGGCGAATGCGTCGCCTTCTACCCCGAGGGCACCCTCACCCGCGACCCCGACATGTGGCCCATGGCCGGCAAGACCGGGGCCGCCCGCGTCGCGCTGCTCACCAAGGCCCCGGTCATCCCGGTCGCCCAGTGGGGCGCCAATCTGGTGATGCCGCCGTACGCCAAGGAGAACAAGCTCAACCTGTTCCCGCGCAAGACGCTGATCGTGCAGGCGGGCCCGCCCGTCGACCTCTCCCGCTTCTACGGCCAGGAGCCGACGCCCGAGGTGCTGCGCGAGGCGACCGAGGTCATCATGGCCGCGATCACCGCGATCCTCGAGGACGTACGCGACGAGAAGGCGCCGGCCGAGCCGTACGACCACCGCAAGGCCCGGCTGGAACAGCGGCGCAAGGCCGCCGGGGAGGGCACCAAGTGACCAAGGCAGCCGTATTCGGCACCGGATCGTGGGGCACCGCCTTCGGCATGGTGCTCGCCGACGCGGGCTGCGAGGTGACCCTCTGGGGCCGCCGCGCCGAACTCGCCGAGGCCATCAACACCACCCGCACCAACCCCGACTACCTCCCGGGCGTCGAGCTCCCGGCGAACGTCCGGGCCACCACCGACCCGGCGGAGGCCGCCCACGACGCCGACTTCACCGTCCTCGTCGTCCCCTCGCAGACGCTCCGCGCCAACCTCGCCGAATGGGCCCCCAAACTGGCCCCCGACACCGTCCTCGTCTCCCTGATGAAGGGCGTCGAGCTCGGCACGGCGAAGCGCATGAGCGAGGTCATCACCGAGGTCGCCGACGTACCCGTCGAGCGCGTGGCCGTGCTCACCGGCCCCAACCTGGCCAAGGAGATCGCCGCCCGGCAGCCGGCCGCCGCCGTCGTCGCCTGCGCCGACGAATCGGTCGCCCAGCGGCTCCAGACCGCCTGCATGACCCCGTACTTCCGCCCGTACACCAACACCGACGTCGTCGGCTGCGAACTGGGCGGCGCGGTCAAGAACGTCATCGGGCTCGCCGTCGGCATCGCCGACGGCATGGGACTCGGCGACAACTCCAAGGCCACGCTCATCACCCGCGGCCTCGCCGAGACCACCCGCCTCGGCCTCGCCATGGGCGCCGACCCGCTCACCTTCTCCGGCCTCGCCGGCCTCGGCGACCTGGTGGCCACCTGCTCCTCGCCGCTCTCCCGGAACCACACCTTCGGCACCAACCTGGGCCGTGGCATGACGCTCCAGGAGACCATCGCGGCGACCAAGCAGACCGCCGAGGGCGTCAAGTCCTGCGAGTCGGTGCTCGATCTGGCCCGCCGCCACGGGGTCGACATGCCGATCACCGAGACGGTCGTCTCCATCGTCCACGAGGGCAAGCCGCCGATCGTCGCCCTCAAGGAACTGATGTCGCGCAGCGCCAAGTCCGAGCGCCGCTGAGACACCCGCTACGCCGGACGCGCGCGGCGGACCGGGGCTCTTAAGCGGATCGAACACGCAAGGTACGCTCAACGCGTTATGAGCGAGAACACCCAGAGCCCCCGCAAGCCGCGCGTGGCCGTCGTCTTCGGCGGACGCAGCTCCGAGCACGCCATCTCCGTCGTCACGGCCGGCGCCGTCCTGCGCGCCATCGACCGGACCAAGTACGACGTGCTGCCCATCGGCATCACGACGGACGGGCGCTGGGCGCTGACCGCCGACGCCCCCGAGCGGATGGCGATCGCCGAGCGCTCCCTGCCGAACGTCGCCGACCTCGCCGAGTCCGAGCACGGAGGCGTCGTCCTCTCCGTCGACCCGGCCAACCGCGAGGTCGTGTACACCGAGCCCGGCTCCGTGCCGAAGGCGCTCGGCGAGGTCGACGTCGTCTTCCCGATGCTGCACGGCCCGTACGGCGAGGACGGCACCCTCCAGGGCCTCCTGGAGCTCTCCGGCGTCCCCTACGTCGGCGCGGGCGTCCTCGCCTCCGCCGTCGGCCAGGACAAGGAGTACATGAAGCGGGTGTTCACCTCCTTCGGGCTGCCCGTCGGCCCGTACGAGGTCATCCGCCCCCGCGAGTGGGAGCAGAACGCCGCGGCCGCCCGCAAGAAGATCGTCGAGTTCGCCGCCGAGCACGGCTGGCCGCTCTTCGTGAAGCCGGCCCGTGGCGGCTCCTCCATGGGCATCACCAAGGTCGACGACCTCTCCGGCCTGGACGAGGCCATCGAGGAGGCGCGGCGCCACGACCCCAAGATCCTCGTCGAGTCGCTGCTGCGCGGCCGTGAGATCGAGTGCGGCGTCCTGGAGTTCGAGGACGGCCCGCGCGCCAGCGTGCCGGCCGAGATCCCGCCCGTCACCGACCACGACTTCTACGACTTCGAGGCCAAGTACATCGACTCGGCGTCCGGGATCGTGCCCGCGCCGATCGGCGACGAGGCCACCGCCGAGATCCAGCGGCTCGCGGTCGCGGCCTACGAGGCCGTCTCGTGCGAGGGGCTGGTCCGCGCGGACTTCTTCCTCACCGAGGACGGCGAGTTCGTGATCAACGAGATCAACACCATGCCCGGCTTCACCCCGATCTCCATGTACCCGCGCATGTGGCAGGAGAGCGGCGTCAGCTACCCCGAGCTGGTCGACCGGCTGATCCAGGCCGCGCTGACCCGCTCCACGGGCCTGCGCTAGGGGACGACCCCCCAGGGAGTCTCCGGCGGATCAGGGCCGGACACCCCCTAGTCGCATTCGGGTTCCAGAGCGCACGGAACGGTCTGCTCCACGGGGGCGGCGAGATCCACGAGCGGTGCGGCGTCGTGCGCGTACCGCTCGTCCAGCGTCACCTCGACGTACGTCTTCCGGTACACCGAGGTGAAGCGGGGTCCGCCGCCCTCCTGCCGTTCCAGCATCCAGCGCACGCCGTTGACCGAGACGCCCTGGGACTGGGGATCGGTCATCTTTTCGGGCCGGGGAACACCGCAGCGCAGTACGATCGCCGCATCCCCCCACCCGGCGGTCAGCTCGGACTCGGGCTTCGGATCGGTCCGTCCCAGCCCCGCCACGGTGTCCGGAAGCTCCTTCGCCAGCGCCTGGCAGAAGGCGGCCTCCTCCGCCGAAGGGCTGGGAACCGGGACCGATGCCTTCGCGTCCGTGGAGGAGCAGCCCGCGGCGGTCAGCAGCAGAAGTGCTGCGGCGGCGGTGGGCAGGCCGAAGGGCCGGTGGGAAGACTTCACCGGCCAAGGGTAGACGGGGGCTACAGATGCACGACCGGGCAGGTGAGGGTCCGCGTGATGCCGTCCACTTGCTGGACCTTGGCGACCACCATGCGGCCCAGTTCATCGACCGTGTCGGCCTGGGCGCGGACGATCACGTCGTACGGGCCCGTCACGTCTTCTGCCTGGATCACCCCCGGGATCTTGGAGATGGTCTCGGCGACGGTCGACGCCTTGCCCACCTCGGTCTGAATAAGGATGTACGCCTGTACCACGGAACCTCCAGGGCGACCACGAGGATCTTGTGGGAGAAAGGGACGCCACGGTACCGCGTCGCCGAGGGCCGCGGGGAGACCTGCGCGCCCCGAGGCGCCCACAGTGTGGCGTACGCACGACAGAAGTTGACGGTCTACTTGACGGTACCCAGCGCGGTGACGGCTCGCGACCCGCAGAGCGAGCGGCGGGCGACGCGCACGGCCGGCACGACAACACGAGGTGATACGCGGTGAAGGGCACAGTAGGAGAGCTGGGGGAGTTCGGGCTCATCAGAGAACTCACCTCCCGGCTCACCTCCACCCCGGCGGTACGGATCGGACCCGGCGACGACGCCGCGGTCGTCTCCGCACCCGACCGGCGCGTGGTGGCCAGTACGGACATCCTGCTCGAAGGACGGCACTTCCGCCGCGACTGGTCGACGGCGTACGACGTCGGCCGCAAGGCGGCCGCGCAGAACCTCGCCGACATCGCGGCCATGGGCGCCGTCCCCACCGCGCTGCTGCTCGGCCTCGTCGTCCCCGCCGAACTTCCCGCCACGTGGCCCGTGGAGCTCATGGACGGTCTGCGCGACGAGTGCCAGGTCGCCGGCGCGGCCGTCGTCGGCGGCGACGTCGTCCGCGGCGACACCATCACCGTCGCCATCACCGCCCTCGGCGACCTGCGCAACCACGACCCGGTGACCCGGGGCGGGGCACAGCCCGGCGACGTCGTCGCGTACACCGGCTGGCTCGGCTGGTCCGCCGCCGGATACGCGGTGCTCTCCCGCGGCTTCCGCTCCCCGCGCGCCTTCGTCGAGGCCCACAGGCGGCCCGAACCGCCGTACCACGCGGGCCCCGCGGCCGCCGGGCTCGGCGCCACCGCCATGTGCGACGTCAGCGACGGGCTCATCGCCGACCTCGGCCACATCGCCGAGGCCAGCAAGGTCCGCATCGACCTGCGCTCCGGGCTCATCGACATCCCGACCCAGATGAACGACATCGGCCAGGCGGTGGGCGTGGACCCGCTGCAGTGGGTGCTCACCGGGGGAGAGGACCACGCGATCGTCGCCACCTTCCCGCCGGACGTGAAGCTGCCGGCCCGCTGGAAGGTCATCGGCGAGGTCCTCAACCCCTCCGCGCTGCCGCAGGTGACGGTGGACGGGGCGCCCTGGCACAGCAAGGGCGGCTGGGACCACTTCGGGGGGACCGAGTGAGCCCTCCGCTGGTCCTCACCGTCGCCGGATCCGACTCCGGCGGCGGCGCGGGCATCCAGGCCGACCTGAAGACGATGCTCGCCCTCGGCGTCCACGGCATGAGCGTGATCACCGCCGTCACCGCCCAGAACTCGCGGGGCGTCCAGGGGGCGTGGGAACTGCCCGAGGAGGCCGTACGGGCCCAGTACCGGGCCGTCGTCGACGACATGGGCGTCCAGGCCGTCAAGACCGGCATGCTGTCCTCCGCCGCGCTCGTGGAGACCGTGGCGGAGCTCCTCGCCGGCACACCGGACGTGCCGGTGGTCGTCGACCCGGTCGGGGTCTCCAAGCACGGAGACCCGCTGCTCGCGGCCTCGGCGCTGGATTCCGTACGGACGAAGCTGCTGCCGGTGGCGACGGTGGCCACGCCCAACCTCGACGAAGTGGCGCAGCTCACCGGAGTCGTCGTCGAGCGCGAGGCCGATCTGCGGGAGGCCGCGGCGGCGATCCTGGCGTACGGGCCGCGATGGGCGCTCATCAAGGGCGGCCATCTCGAAGGGGACGCGCTCGACCTGCTCACGGACGGGACCGAGGAGCACTGGCTGCGGGCTCCCCGGCACGACAACCGGCACACGCACGGCACGGGCTGCACGCTGGCCTCGGCGGTGGCATCGGGTCTCGCGAAGGGGCTGACCGTGCCGGAGGCGGTGCGGGAGGCGAAGGAGTACGTGACGGGGGCGATCGCGGCCGGCTTCGCGCTGGGCGCGGGGATCGGCCCCGTGGACCACGGCTGGCGATTCCGCGCCTAGCGGGTTTCGCTTCCGGGCATGGCAAAAGGCCGGTTCACCGAGGTGAACCGGCCTTTCAAGGCAACCGCAGGGGCTGCGCTACGACGAAACGTCGGCGTTAGCGCGAGACCTTGCCGGCCTTGATGCACGAGGTGCAGACGTTGAGCCGCTTCGGCGTCCGACCGACCACGGCACGCACACGCTGGATGTTCGGGTTCCAGCGACGAGACGTACGGCGGTGCGAGTGCGAAATGTTGTTGCCGAAGCCCGGCCCCTTGCCGCAGACGTCGCAGTTGGCAGCCACGGGTCACTCCAAAGACTTCAGATTTACAGTGAAATCCGGCGCACCGGAATCAGAGTTCTGAAGTGGCTTGCCGGGGGAATGGCCCGACTCTCGCCGGGCAACCGAAGCAGCATACAACGACTGCTCCCGTGGAACGAAACTACCATGACGACGGCGGCCCCCGCCCCGGGTGCAGGTCACGAGCGGGTCTACCCTGCGGTGAGCCGACCGCAGACGCCGCCTAGCTGGAGGATCACCCGTTGCCGCAGACCGCGCAGACCCTCGACGCCGCAGCGGTCCGCTCCTGGTGCGTACGGGCGCTCGACGCGCTCGGCAGGGAGCGCGAGGAGATCGACGCGATCAACGTCTATCCGATCGCCGACGGGGACACCGGCACGAATCTCTATCTGACGGTGGAATCCGCCGCCCGGGCGGTCGAGGCGGTCTTCACGGAGGACGCCCCCGACGCGGGCGCCGCCATACGGGCCATGGCCCACGGCGCCCTGATCGGCGCCCGGGGCAACTCCGGAACGATTCTCTCGCAGCTGCTGCGCGGCATGGCGTCCGTCCTCGCGGACGGACGTGACGGCGATCACCTCGCCCGGTCCCTGGCGGCGGCGGCGCGGGCGGCCCGTGAGGCCGTGGCGCACCCCGTCGAAGGAACGATCCTCAGCGTGGCCACCGCGGCCGCGGACGCCTGCGACAGCGGCGGGAGCCTCGTGACGGTGGCCAGAGGGGCGTACGAGGGGGCCAGGACCGCCCTTGAGGCCACCCCCGGACAACTGGCCGTCCTCGAACGCGCCGGCGTCGTGGACGCGGGCGGACGGGGTCTGGTGGCCGTCCTCGGCGCCCTGGTGGAGGTCGTGTCGGGAGAGGCGCAGGTGCGTCCGTCGTCGCCGGCGCACCGGCCGATCGCCGACGAGGCGTGTGGACCCGACGACGGACCTGCCGGACCCGCCTTCGAGGTGATCTACCTCCTGGAGGCGGAGGAGCCAGCCGTGGAACGGCTGCGGGCCCGACTGGACGCGCTGGGGGACTCGCTGGTCGTGGTCGGCGGCGACGGGCTGTGGAACGTCCACGTCCATGTCGACGACGCGGGAGCGGCCGTGGAGGCCGGCGTGGAGGCGGGCCGGCCGTACCGGATCCGCATCACGCACTTCTCGGGTGTCACCGAGACCCGGGAGCGGATGCAGCGGGCGGTCGTCGCGGTCGTACCGGGCGAAGGGCTCGCGGGCCTGTGCGCGGGGGCCGGGGCGACGACGGTGCTGGCCAGGCCGGGCGAGCCGCCGGCCAGCAGCGAGCTCGTCGACGCCATCAGGCGGGCCCACGCGCGCGAGGTCGTGCTCCTGCCGAACGACACCGACCTGCGGCACACGGCCGGCGCCGCCGCCGAGCAAGCCCGCGCGGAGGGCATCAGGGTCGCCCTGATCCCGACCCGGGCCGCCGTCCAGGGCATCGCCGCGCTCGCCGTCCACGAACCGGACCGGCGCTTCGACGAGGACGTGGTGGCGATGACGGCGGCCGCGGGTGCGACCCGGTACGCCGAACTCGCCGTCGCCGAACGGCAGTCCTTCACCTCGGCCGGCGTCTGCCAGGCCGGCGACGTCCTGGGTCTCATCGAGGGAGACGTGGCCGTCATCGGCCAGGACCTGACGACGACGGCCCGCACGGTCCTGGACCGCATGCTGTCGGCGGGCGGCGAACTGGTCACCCTGATCGTGGCCGACGAGACCCCGCCCTCCCTGGCGACAGCGCTCGAACGCCACGTCCGCGAGACGCACCTGGCCGTCGACACGGCGACCTACCGCGGGGGAGTGGGGGCGCCACCGCTCCTGATCGGGGTCGAGTAGCCCGTCGGCGGAGTGAAGCGCCCCGTTCCGGGGCGCCCGTCAGCGGCGTCACCCCGCCGACGTGACGCGGCGATATCCACAGCCTGCGGGACGGGTGTCAGTGCGGTGGTGTGCAATGGAACGCGTGCCAGTGCTCGACGAACCCCTCAAGAACCTCCTCGGCGCCGCCACCGCGAAGGTGATGGCCGAGCACCTCGACCTGCGGACGGTCGGGGACCTCCTCCACCACTACCCCCGACGGTACGCCGAGCGCGGCGAGCTCACCGCCCTCGCCGATCTGCCGCTGGACGAGCACGTCACGGTGGTCGCGCAGGTGGCCGACGCCCGCGTGCTGACCTTCAACAAGGGCGGCCGGGGCAAGGGCCAGCGCCTTGAGGTCACCATCACCGACGGCAGCGGCCGGATGCAGCTCGTCTTCTTCGGGCGGGCCGTCCACTTCCACCAGAAGGAGCTTCTGCCCGGCCGCCGCGGGATGTTCGCCGGCAAGGTCGGGGTCTTCAACCGCAAGCTCCAGCTCACCCACCCCGAGTACAAACTCCTCGACGCGGAGAGCAGCGACGAGACGGTCAAGGCGTTCGCGAACGAACTGCTGCCGATCTACCCCGCCTGCAAACAGCTGGAGTCCTGGACCATCGAGCAGTCCGTCTCCATCGCCCTCGACTCCCTGGTCGCCACCGGCTGGGCCGGGCTCGCCGATCCGCTGCCGCCCGCCCTGCGCGAGGACCGCGGCCTCACCGACCTGCCCGAGGCGCTCCTGAAGGTCCACCGCCCCCGCACCAAGGCGAACATCGAGGACGCCCGGCAGCGGCTCAAGTGGGACGAGGCGTTCGTCCTCCAGGTCGCCCTCGCCCGCCGCCGGTTCGCCGACACCCAACTGCCCGCCGTCGCCCGCAGACCCGCCCCGGACGGCCTCCTCGACGCCTTCGACGCCAAGCTGCCCTTCACCCTCACCGACGGCCAGCGGAAGGTCTCCAAGGAGATCTTCGACGACCTCGCCACCGAGCACCCCATGCACCGCCTCCTCCAGGGCGAAGTGGGCTCCGGCAAGACGATGGTGGCCCTGCGGGCCATGCTCGCCGTCGTCGACACCGGTGGACAGGCCGCGATGCTCGCCCCCACCGAGGTCCTCGCCCAGCAGCACCACCGCTCGATCACCGAGATGATGGGCGAGCTCGCCGAGGGAGGGATGCTCGGCGGCGCCGAGCACGCCACCAAGGTCGTCCTGCTCACCGGCTCGATGGGCGCCGCCGGCCGCCGGCAGGCCCTGCTCGACCTCGTCACCGGCGAGGCCGGGATCGTGATCGGCACGCACGCGCTCATCGAGGACAAGGTGCAGTTCCACGACCTCGGCCTGGTCGTGGTCGACGAGCAGCACCGCTTCGGCGTCGAGCAGCGCGACGCTTTGCGCGGGAAGGGCAAGCAGCCGCCCCACCTGCTCGTCATGACGGCCACCCCCATCCCGCGGACGGTCGCCATGACCGTCTTCGGCGACCTGGAGACCTCCGTCCTGGACCAACTGCCCGCCGGGCGTTCGCCGATCGCCAGCCATGTCGTGCCGGCCGCCGACAAGCCGCACTTCCTCACGCGCGCGTGGGAGCGGGTGCGCGAGGAAGTGGAGAACGGACACCAGGCGTACGTGGTCTGCCCCCGCATCGGCGACGACGAGGACGAGAACGGCAAGGGGGCGAAGAAGAAGCCGTCTCCCGAGGACGAGGCCGAGAAGCGTCCGCCGCTCGCCGTCGTCGAGATCGCCGACCAGCTCACCAGGGGACCGCTCGCCGGACTCCGCATCGAGGTCCTGCACGGCCGGATGCACCCGGACGACAAGGACGACGTCATGCGCCGCTTCGCCGCCGGCGAGGTCGACGTCCTGGTCGCCACGACGGTCATCGAGGTCGGCGTCAACGTCCCCAACGCCACCGCCATGGTGATCATGGACGCGGACCGCTTCGGAGTCTCCCAGCTCCACCAGCTCCGCGGCCGCGTCGGCCGAGGCTCCGCCCCCGGCCTGTGCCTCCTCGTCACCGAGATGCCCGAGGCCAGCCCCGCCCGGCAGCGCCTCGGCGCCGTCGCCTCCACCCTCGACGGCTTCGAGCTCTCCCGTATCGACCTCGAACAGCGCCGCGAGGGCGACGTCCTTGGCCAGGCCCAGTCCGGCGTCCGCTCCTCGCTGCGGATGCTCACCGTCATCGACGACGAGGAGGTCATCGCCGCCGCCCGCGAGGAGGCGACCGCCGTCGTCCTCGCCGACCCGGACCTCACCGACCACCCCGAGCTGCGCACGGCCCTGGACGCCCTCCTGGACAAGGAGCGGGAGGAGTACCTGGAGAAGGGGTGACGTCACACCTGCCCCACCCGCCATATCGTGGAGGCACAGACCACGGAGCGCCCCCGAAAAGGACAAGGACCTCAGATGACCCGCGTGATCGCCGGTACCGCCGGCGGACGCCGACTGGCCGTGCCCCCCGGCAACGGCACCCGCCCCACCTCCGACCGGGCGCGCGAGGGCCTCTTCTCCACGTGGGAGTCGCTCCTCGGCACCCTCGACGGCGCCCGGGTGGCCGATCTGTACGCGGGTTCGGGCGCCGTCGGCCTGGAGGCGCTCTCCCGGGGTGCCTCCCACGCCCTCCTCGTCGAGGCCGACGCCCGCGCCGCCAGGACCGTCCGGGAGAACGTCCGGACGCTCGGACTGCCCGGCGCGGAACTCCGTACGGGCAAAGCGGAACAGATCGTGACGGGACCGGCCCCCGCGGCCCCCTACGACCTGGTCTTCCTCGACCCGCCGTACGCCGTCTCGGACGACGATCTTCGCGAGATCCTGCTCACACTCCGCTCAGGGGGCTGGCTCACGGAGGACGCCCTCGTCACCGTGGAGCGCAGCACCCGAGGCGGGGAATTCGGCTGGCCGGCCGGATTCGAGCCACTGCGGGCCCGTCGTTACGGCGAGGGAACGTTTTGGTACGGTCGCGCCGCCTCTACGTGCGAAGACGCACGATGACCGGACCGGAGAGCGAGGGACCCAAGTTGCGCCGCGCCGTCTGTCCGGGGTCATTCGACCCCATCACCAACGGACATCTCGACATCATCGCCCGCGCCTCCAAGCTGTACGACGTCGTACACGTCGCGGTGATGATCAACCAGTCCAAGAAGGGACTGTTCACCGTCGACGAGCGGATCGAGCTGATCCGCGAGGTCACCGCCGACTTCGGCAACGTCGAGGTCGAGGCCTTCCACGGCCTTCTCGTCGACTTCTGCAAGCAGCGCGACATCCCCGCCATCGTGAAGGGCCTGCGCGCGGTCAGCGACTTCGACTACGAGCTGCAGATGGCACAGATGAACAACGGGCTCTCGGGCGTCGAGACCCTGTTCGTCCCCACCAACCCCACCTACAGCTTCCTGTCGTCCTCCCTGGTCAAGGAGGTGGCCCCCGGGGGGGGCGACCGGACCCCACAGGTGGCCCCGGGCCTCCCCGGCCCGCCCCCCCCCCCCCCCGCCGCCCTCCGCCGGCGGCCCAGACACCCACCGGACCCC